>NZ_LFRG01000099.1:0-1827 GCF_001573875.1 Clostridium sp. ATCC 25772 | reverse complement strand
TGGACTAATCCAGTTTCCTCATTTTCCCGTAACAAGACAAGTAAAGAACCAGTACCTACTACATTAACTTTAGCAAAATACCTAAACAATCAAGACCTTACAGTATTAGCTCCATCACAAGTGGGACAGGTTCACTTATGGCTATTTTCTTCGCTTAAACTGTAGATTCCACAATTGCTCTATTTCCACAATAAAATAAGCAAAGAACCAGTACCACTATTTTAGTTTTAGTAAAACTTTTAAACACGTAATTTACTAAAGTTCCACTTCCATCACAAATGGGACTTTATCAATTAAGAGTTAAGAGTTAATAACGGACGGCTCCCCTCTAATTGGACAAACTTAACTTATACTAATATATGCTTAAATTTTTAAACACACATTAAATTCTTAAGATAATATTCGTGTGGTGTAACATATCCAATTGAAGAGTGTATTCTCTCATTGTTATATCTATAAACAAAATCATTTATATTATTGCGGATATCATCTAAACTCCAATATATACTTCCAGTAAGGCATTCGTCTTGAAGATATCTATGATATGATTCAATGAAAGCATTGTAATTTGGACTTTTAACAGGTATTCTTTCATGAATAACATTTTCATCAAGACAAGATTTTTCAAAGATACCACTAATAAATTGACTACCATTATCCGTACGGATTACTAATCCATTTGGATTATCTTTAATGCCTCTGGAATATAAACCTTGAATTAAAACTTTTTTCGCAACTTCACCAGTTGCAGATAAATCTATTGATGTGCTTACAAGTTCTCTATCAAACACATCAATTATAGAAGTAATATAAGCAGTTCGCTTTGTTCCAGCTATAAACGCATACTTTATATCCATTTGCCACAATTGGTTTGATTTTATTATTGTTCTACTTTCGCAGACGCGTGACACTCGTTTTAGAGTGCGTTTTCTATTTGGATCTAACAAGTTTAAGCTTTTCATTAATCTTCTAACTTTTTTCTTATTAATCTTAATATTGTAGTTATTTCTTAAAACAGCAGTAACTTTCTTATAACCATAGAATTTACTAGTTTTTTGAGATTTAATTTTTACTATATAGTTTTGTATATCTAAGTCATTAACCTTATCTCCATCAAAGTTATAACTAAACCCAGGTGTCTTACGACCTGTATTAGCGTAGCTTCTCCCAGCATACTCATGTTTTATCTTATAGTAATAAGAGGACTTAGATAATTCTACAATACTTAATACAGTAACAACTTTATAACCTAAAGTTATCCACTTATGAGCAATAGCAATTTTATCATCTAACGTTGGTTGTTTTTTTTTAGAAGATCCTCAAGGATTGCTATTTTTAATTTAAGATCTTCATTTTCATCCTTAAATTTATGATATTCTTTTTTATAATTAGGTATAATCTCACCTTCCTTTGGATTTTTCGGTTTTATAGTTTGAGAATACCTACGGTAATTGTTAACCCATGTGCTTAATTGAACAGGATTAATATCATATTTTTTAGCTATTAAAGAATTACTACCAGATTCAAGGACTTCTTTAACATAAGCAACTCTTTGTTCTTCTGAAAACTTTCTTTTAAAAACAACTTTTGACATATTGTAGCCCTCCTAATTTCATTAATATAATTGTAAATATCTAAATTAACTTTGTCCAATCCAATTAGGGGGGCTATAGGATAATTAATAGTTATGGTTATTACTAATCACTTTGTTCCTAGTAATACTAAACGTATTTTTTAAATCTAACTAAGTAATAAATTATGGTCTTGGCTCCATAACAAATGGGACAGGCACGGTAAGTTTATTTTCTTCGTTAACACTTGATACTC
>NZ_LFRG01000098.1:0-2270 GCF_001573875.1 Clostridium sp. ATCC 25772 | reverse complement strand
GATATCTTACAAATATTGAACCGAGTAGCTAGAAAAAGTCTTAGAGAAAAAAGAAGAAGGAAAAATAGTGAGGAAATACTTTTCGATTATGCACTTCCCCCTACTTTGGAATAAATTAGATTAGCTTTACGCACATGCTTGGAACCCTATAGAATGGACAAATAAAAAGAGCTGAATAATTATTTTATTCAGCTCTGTATTGTTTAATTAATATTATTCCATCATAGCAACTAATTTTTTGTTTAAAGCTAATAGGATTAATCCTATTACAATTGAAACTACAGCTATTCCACCGAATATTTCTAAGTGGCCTAAAGTTTCAGTATATGCTGCGATAACTCCTGCTAGTTTATTAGCAACGAAACTACTTAATAACCATACACCCATTAAGAATGATGCAAGTTTAGCTGGTGCTAATGAACTTACCATTGAAAGTCCTACTGGTGATAAACAAAGTTCTCCCATAGTATGAAGATAGTAAGCTCCTACTAACCATAACATGTTAGCTTTTATTGCAGTGTCTTCTACGTTTCCGCCTCTTTGCATAACAGCTCCTACCATTAATAAGAAACCAATACCTAACATTATCATACCTATTGCCATTTTTGTAGGGATACTTAAATCACCTTTTTCTCTACTAGCTAGCTTAAGCCATAATTTTGATACAGGTATTCCGAATAATACTATAAATAATGGATTTAGTGATTGGAACCATGAAACTGGCATTTCCCATCCACCAACTCTTCTATTTACATAATCTTGAGTATAAATAGTAAGTGAACTTCCTGCTTGCTCAAAGCCTGTCCAGAAAACAACAACGAAAGCTGTTAATATACATATAACAATAGTTCTATTTTTTTCTTGTTTAGTTAAAGGCTTGTTTGCTTCTTTTTTATCTGCACTATTTTTAGCTTTATTTACTGATTTTTTACCAATATCTCCAAGATATTTTTGTGATAATAATGTGAATATGATTTGTCCTAAAATCATACCAAGACCAGCAGCTAAGAAACCATATCTAAATCCATAATGTATAATTTCGCCTGCTTGTTTTGTTGCCATTAAGTTCTCAGCTAAAGTACCACATATAAGAGGAGCTAAAAATGATCCTACGTTTATTCCCATATAGAAAATAGTAAACGCTGCATCTTTTCTTTTATCTCCTTCTGGATATAATTGTCCAACTAATGTTGAAATGTTCGGTTTAAAGAAACCATTACCAACTATAAGTAAAAATAGTCCTGTATATAATGCCGTCATACTTTGATGTGAAAATAAAGTTAATTGACCAATAGCTATTATAATTCCACCAATGGTAATAGCTTTTCTTTGACCAATATATCTATCTGAAATATATCCACCGATTATTGGAGTAAGGTATACAAGTGCTGTAAAAGTACCATACATATTTAATGCTGATGCTTTATCAACGCCAAGACCGCCTCTTATAAATTCTGTAGTTAGATACATTACAAGTAAAGCTCTCATACCATAGTAACTAAATCTTTCCCACATTTCAGTAAAAAATAACAAATATAATCCTGGTGGGTGTTTCATCTTGCCAGTTTTGTTATTTGAAACTTCATTGATCATGTCTTCGTTTGATTGTCTAAGTTCCATAATTAACCACTTCTTTCATTTATTTTTGTACAGTTTATTTTCTGTTATTGTAATTTTATCAGCAATTTTGATATTTTACAAGTAAAAAATTGCATTTTTATGAACATATACATTATTTTTTAAATTTTTAATGTGTAAACTTATACATAAAAATACATAAATAACCGTTGTTTTAACACATATATTTCATTTACCAAAAATAATGCAATTATTCATTCAATTGTAGCTGTGATATGGCTTGGAATCACTTTAAATAACAGCTTTCCCATTAAATAATAGGAAAATATATTAAAAAAATATAATTATATTATAATTATTCATTTTTATGTATTGTAAAAATAATTATATAAGAAATAAAAAAATATGTACTTTCCGTCTTTTGTAGTTAAATTCAATTTTTTCTGTTTAAAGTTTTTTAAAAAATAGCAAATTAAAAGACTGAAAATTTCAATAAATCAATATTTTTTTCATGAAAAATCCCTAATAACCTATGTTTGTTTAAACAATATTCATATGTATCGATTATGGTTAAAAATGTAATAAATTAAATTAAAATGAAATAAAATATAAATAACTATAATAGTGCGTTTTTACTTGAATAATTTTACAGTTGAATAAAAAAACAGATTCTTAAGCTATTTTTAATGACT
>NZ_LFRG01000097.1:0-2622 GCF_001573875.1 Clostridium sp. ATCC 25772 | reverse complement strand
ATATCTAATAAAACTAATTAGCAAAACTGTACATAAGAATATTGGCACAATCATACAAAAAAATATTGACATTAATAGAAGAACAAAGAGTTGCTTATGTTAAAGAAGTTCTTGAATCTGGTAGTAATTCTTTAATAGCTAAAAAATATGATATTAATCCAGTTCAATTAAGCACATGGGTTAACAATTACCGTAGGTATTCTCAAACTATAAAACCGAAAAGTCCAAAGGAAGGTGAGATTATACCTAATTATAAAAAAGAATATCATAAATTTAAGGATGAAAATGAGGATCTTAAATTAAAAATAACAATCCTTGAGGATCTTCTAAAAAAAACAACCAAAATTAGATAATAAAATTAAATATCTTCAAGATTATCTTGAGGAGAAAAATAGTATAAGACACTTTACTTCTATCATTGGAACTTCGGCAGGAGATTTTATTGTGAAGAGGAATAAAAAATATCCTAAAGAATTGAAACTACAACTGTAAAAGATTATTTATCTGGATTGGGTTATCAAGATGATATTTGTATAAAATATAAAATACGTTCAAAATCAAAACTACAACAATGGATTTCAATGTATAGTAGTAATAAACTAAAATCTTATGGTATCGGAGGATTAGCTATTATGATTAAAAGTAAACTAAATAGAAAGGAGGCTATTTTAAGCCAAGTCACAAATGAATCTATCTATTTAGCAATAAAAGAATTAACGCAATTTGAAAAGATAAAGGAACAAAACAGTAGGAAATTATATATATATCGACTTTTGAAAACTAAGATAGTTATATATTTGATAATTAATTAGATAAATTTTAAAAGAGAAATCCAATTGAAATATTTAAACATATGAAAAACCCATTTGTAAAGACATAATAGTTCTTACAAATAGGTTTTTCATAGATTATTTTACACTTTCATTATTGAATAAATATTTTTATTTGCTTATTTATTATAATTTTACCAATTTGGAACTCCAAAAGGTAATGTAAATAAGCCTGACTTGTTAGCATATACTATTATTTTATATGGCTTTACTAATCCTAGCTCTTGTTCATAATTTACTATGTTATTTACATAATTTACAAATGAATAAGCCTGTTCATGTTTAAAATCATATACATCTTCTAATTGAATAACTAAATACCAAAGTCCACCTTCTTTAACTACACCCAAATATGCATCAACTGAATGAAGTGTTCCAAATAAATCCATTCTCTTCATTGTTGGTGTTGAAAAGTCTACACTTGGTTGAGAAAAAGACAAACTTGTTTTTGCAAAGTATTCATAACTACCTGAAGATCTAGCTTGATATAAAAAAGCTCTTACAGCACTTTCAAAATCTATTGAATATGACCATATATCAGAACTTAATGATGATCCAGAGCCATATATTTTAGGCTCTTCTCTTATTGATAGCATTGAATAATCTAAAGCTTCTGCTGAATGAGGAAATCCAGCAGCGTTTAAAAGTGTAGCCATAGTGCTAGAAAAAGAGAGTCTTTCAGAATATTCTTCAATAGCTCTTCTACCATTTTCTGCTTTCAAATCTTCTTTCATTTTTGTGATGGTTTGCTCATCTAACTCTTCAAATTCATATTTGACTTCATCTTGATTATTAGACTGTTGAAATTCTTCATTGTTAAAATTAGCATTATGTTCCACTGTAGTTAAAGACATCTCATTATCAATGGTAGTAACATTATTTTCTGCTGCAATTGCAGGCATAATGTTTACAATCGTAAGCATTGAACTTAACATTAAACTTAATAAAATTTTTTTCTTATTCATTATTGTCCCCCCTATATTGTCGATATTATTTGTTATTTTGTATTTATAATTACATACAATTTACTATGTTGTAAGTCTAATACCATAATTGAATCAAAATAAACATCTTGTTTATAATAATACTTGAGATTATATTTATTGGCTTCTAAATAATCTCTATATTGATTACATATTTTATAATCTTCTTCATTATATTTTTTTGAATTTTCTTGAATAACTGATATAAGATACTCATAAGTTACATTATCATAATTATTCCAATCAATACTTTGATTCATTTTTGTAATTTTATTTTTACTATATAAAAGCTCAATAATCTCTAGTCCTTCTCCTCCAAAACCAGTTCTGTAATTAATTAAATTCTTGTATTTTTTTGGAGTTTCAATTTTCTTACTCATAAAATCGTTTGCAATTTTTACTGGATACCTTACTATATCATTTATTAAATCAATGCAAAAAAACAATATCATTAAACTAATTATTAAAACTAATACATTCTTACTTTTTTTCCTTATTTTCATATAAGTACCTCATGTTATATAATTTGTAATTTGTAATTTGTTTGTATTTTAACATGATAAACTTTTCAATCCAAGTTAAATTAAAAATGTTTACATTAAGTTTAAAGATTTTTAAAAATAAAAAAAATGAAAGAATAGAAGCTTAATTATAGGGAAACAAGCTCCAATTTAGATTTATCCAATAATCTTAAAATATTTTTATATAAGATATATTGTTGAATTCTAAGTAATTCGGAGCATGTCTCACTGTTTGGGGTATCCAAGTTTTGGAATGGATAATTTTAAGAGTCAACTTGGAACCCTATA
>NZ_LFRG01000096.1:0-2945 GCF_001573875.1 Clostridium sp. ATCC 25772 | reverse complement strand
AGCTAATTGGTTCATATTTAACACCCCTTTGTTTTTGATACTAAAATCTTACTTGCAAAGTATCAAAAGGTCTATCCATTATTATGCGAATATAGGTGGAATCATTATAACTTGCGATTTTCTAACATCCCAGGCTCGAAAAAACATTCAGTTTTTCCTTGTTGATGATGTTCGTCAAATTACTATTTATCTGTATCTCTCATATAAATAATTTTTATTTAAGATTAACTTATTATCATAAATTATAGCATATTTTGTAAACACTGTATCATTCAAACTTAAAAGATTATTTAATTCGTAATTTATTTGAATTGCGACATAAAAATGCCGCAAAATTCATTTCTGAATAATACGGCATTTAGAAAAATATTCAATTTTATAGTTTAATTATTAAATAAGAAAATTATTCATCCAATCTGCTCGACAAATTGGAATTTAACTCACTCATATAATTTTATCTTTTCATTTTAATATATTTAGATAATGTCTCTGCTTCTATTGAAACTCCATTCCATGTATTTGTAAGACCAATATCTTCTGGAGAATGCTTTTGATAGCTTCCTTTAATACCTTTAATAGAAACATTCATCTCATCATCAATATTTACAATACTATGTAATGCTTCTTTATATAAAATTAAATCCTTTAAGTATGGATACTTCTTATGTATTTCATTTGAATAATTAAATATTTCTTTACTTCCATGCCATATATAAGAACTTGAATTTAACGTATAATAAAATATATCATTTATTAATTTACAATCACTACCATGGTCATGTCCATTAATACAAAATAATATCTTTCTTTCACTTGAATTTCTATCCTCTAAAACAGCCCTTATTTCTTTTCTATTACTTACGCCACGCTTTTGAAAGTCATTTGATAAGCTTTGATGTGAAATTATTATATAATATTTATCATTATCAGCTAACTCTTTCTTAAGCCACTGTATCTGTACATTAGGTATATAAGGATACTCACCGTTATATTTATTATAATTTCTCTTGCAATATGGAATGACAGTAGTCTTTTTATTAATAAAATTAGCATCTAAAATAATAAATTTTATATTCTCTTTAACAAATGAGTAATAACTTCTCTCAAGATTAAAAAAATCTCTAACTTCATCAATATCAAAATTGTCCGTATTATGATTACCTACTGTAAAGTAACAGGGTAATTCTGAATTTTTAAACTTCTCTAATACTTTTTTATTTTCATTTATTGGATAACATAAATCACCTATATCTATAAGAAAATCAACTTCAGCTTTTTTAGCATAAGTAATAATTTCTTCAACTCTCGTATCTCCATCTGGTATAGCATCATAATGTAAATCTGAAAACATAGCAAATCTCATATACCCACCCCCTAAAACTCATATTTTCTATTTGTATTTTTACTTTTCTATTCCAAATGATTTTGGATATACATTTATTCCTATTGCTCGTCCAAAAGCCATTGCCCATTTGATAAAATTATATGATACTGATGTGATAATATTATTATCTTGAATATATCCCTCTTCTATAGGTTCATTCAAATTATCATTCCAGCCAATCATCATCTCTAAATCTCTCTTTGAAAAACCTTCTTGTAATAAATCTTCTTGATTTACTCCAGCCATAAATCTTTTGTTTTTTAACACACCTGCCTTTAATAATAGTATTGGAGCAATTGAAATAGCACCAATAATCTTATCTTTTTCAGAAAAACTTTTTATAAATTCTATAATACAGTTATCTTCAATAACTTCTCTTATGTCCATAGCTCCTGGAAGTAATAGAGCATCAAACTCTTCTAAATCTACTTCATCTATTGTTTTATCTGCAATAACTTTAATCCCTTCTTCACTACGTATTGGATTTAAAGTTTTAGAAACTATAACAAAAGGCTTTTCTACCATTGCAAGCATCTCTAATGCAACACTTATTTCAAAATTACAAAACTCATCATATATCAATACTGCTACTTTTTTCATATACCATTAGCCCCTTTATTAACTTATTTATCTACTTTTAAAATTAAACAACCTTCTTTAAAAGTAATCGCTAAATTGGAATTTATCAGTTTGTTTGAAATGCAAGAACTTGATCATCATCTTCCAACTGATAAACAACAGGTTTAAATGTTGCCGTTGATTTGTACCATAAATTTACAGCTGGTTTATTCTTCAAACTGAATTTCAATTCCCATTTGCCAGGATATTGTGAAAATACTTTGGCAATTGCCTCTTGTGCAATATCTTTTTTTCTGTAAATTGGAAAGATAGAAAATTCAGCAATCACATAATCAGGCTTTTGATCAATATAAGAATGATTATTTAACATTATAAATCCAACAATCTTACCCTCCCATTTTATGAACAATGCTTTTCGTGTTGGTTCAATAAAATAGTTATCAAAATATCTATATAAATAATTCCCAGTATCATCCAACTCATCATCATAATATTTTGTCATTTCATAAAGATACTTTTGAAAAATATTATACAACATTTCTTTTTCTGATTCTTTAACTAATTGTAATTCAATCAAATCAATCCCACCTTTGTTAATATGGATATTCTGGCATAAGCTCTTTCAATTTTGCCGTTTTTTCATTATTATAAAGTAAAACTTTCACATTTTTGCATCTGCTCCTAATTGCATCATAAATTCTCTACATGCCCCACATGGTGACATTCCACTTTCATCTTTATAAACAGATAATACTTTTTCTACATCATTTTCATTATTCGTAAGCATTGTGGTTAATGAATTTCTTTCTGCACACATCCCTAATGAACTACTTATATCAATACATATTCCAGTATAAATATTTCCTTTTTTTATTAAAATGTCAGTGGCTACACTGCCAACATACATTTATATGATAGTTTAATTAATATTTTATAATTTTTGTATTTATGTTTTATTATCTTATACTAACTCCTTCATTTT
>NZ_LFRG01000095.1:0-2679 GCF_001573875.1 Clostridium sp. ATCC 25772 | reverse complement strand
AGGCAAGTTAAGCCTCTAGACGCCGAGAGTACTGCACGGGTGACTGTGTGGGAGGGTAGGTTGTTGCCAGGTAAGTATGGTTCACTAGCTCAGTCGGTAGAGCACATGACTTTTAATCATGGTGTCCGGGGTTCGATTCCCCGGTGAGCCACCAAATCGTAGTATTTATACTACGATTTTTTTTTATATAAATTTAAAAATAAAGGTTTATATAAAATAAAATGAAGTGTTATAATAGATATAAAAATTAAACGGTATTTATCTTATGAAAGGAGAATGTATGTTATCTTTATTAAATAATGCAGAAAAAATAGGACCAAATACAATAGGTCAAGAGATGTATATTGTATGGATTAAGCTAGCTTTAGCAATTGGAGCATTTTTATTAATACTATTTTTAAAAAATGTGTTAGTAAAGTACATAATAAAAGGCATAAATAAAATTTTATTAAAATTAGAGATTAAAAATAACTTTAACATAATAGAAGCTATAGAAAATCCTATAAAAAATTTCTTGTTATTATTAGGTGTATACGTAATAATACTAACAGTTTTTGATATATTTAATATAAATGCACTTATATTAAATAGGGCATTTAATAGTTGTGTTTTAGTACTAATAGCGCAATCGCTTATAAATATAGTTGAGAAACCACCGGAAATATTTAATAAGTTTCAAGACAGTGATGGAAAATTAGACAAAATAGCATATTCTTTTATAGCAAAATTTATAAAAGTAGCTATTATAGTTGTAGTTGTACTTACTGTTGCACAAGAATGGGGAATGCCTGTAAAAGGACTTATAGCAAGTGCAGGAATTGGAGGAGCGGTTATAGCGTTAGCTTCTAAAGATACTGCAGCAAATATATTTGCGGGTATAAGTATAATATTTGATAGATCTTTTTCCATTGGAGATTGGATACAATGTGGTAATGTTGAAGGGGAAGTAGAGGATATATCTATAAGGAGTACTAAAATAAGAACATCAGATAAGGTTTTAATAACAATACCGAATTCTACTTTAGCTAATGCATCTATATTAAATTTCACTAAGCGTGATATAAGAAAAATAAGTTTTGTCTTAGGTGTAACTTATGATACACCTAAAGAAAAGATGCAATTATGTATAAATAGAATACAAGATATGTTATTAAAAGAAAGTGATGTAAACAAAGATGGGATATTAGTTTATTTTGATAGCTATAATAATAGCAGTTTAGATATAGTTATAGCATATTATACTAATAAAACAAGTTTAAATGAATACATGAAAGTAAAAAATGATGTGAATTTTAAAATCTTAGATATATTAGAAAGTGAAAAGATAAATGTGGCATTTCCAACAACAAGCGTTTATATTGAAAAATAAACAAAAAACTATGGTTTAAAACCATAGTTTTTTTATTATATTATTAGTAATTTTATTCTATATAAGGAACTGATTTTTCAAGAGAAGAATATATACTCTTTACACCCTTAAACCAAGATTCATCTTCAGAATATTTTTGGTTAAGCCAACGAAAAGGATCTTCATCTTCAGGTCTGTTTAATGATAAGTTTACAACTGTTCTTGAAACAATTTGTGAAGCATCCTCAATATCAGTATTGTAATTTTGCCAGCTATTAAATATATTAAATGGATTATTAGCTATTGTAGTGCAATGAGGATTATTTTTCGGAACAAAGCCTTGTTCCTGACCTGTAATAGCAAATAATAGTAATGGGTTTAAATTAAAATTTTTAGCTGTATCCATAATAGTAGAAAAATAAGGTTCTTCAACTAATATAGAATTTTTTTGAGCCAAATATTGTTTTAAAGCGTTTGTGTTCACTTTTTTATATTTAAAATCTTCATGTAGATGATTGGTAATATTTTTTTTTGCAATTTCTTCATTATGCATATATATATTTTTATATTTTTCATTACTCATATTTAGTTTAATAGAGTAAAATTCAGGGCTGCTATATTTATCATAATAAGAAACAGTAGTATCTTCTTTAAAAGATAAAAAAGCATCATCTTTAAATGCCGGTATATTACCATTATAAAAAATAGCTACATTAAATATTTTAATAAAAATGAAACAAGCGAATGCAAAAAAATAAGTTGTTATAAGGTTAATGATTAAACCTTTATTTTTATAAATTTTTATTTTCATTCATATATCACCATACTATAAAATTTTATGACAAGAGTTAGTTTAACCTAAAATTATAAACTTATTCATACTATAAAATTTCGCAAACTATAAGTTATATTTGTTATAAAATTTTGTTAATTTTTAGATGAATAAGTAAAATACAAAGTTTCAAATATATATTTAATATAAACTTAACCAAGTGTATCATTAGTAGAAAAATAAAGAAAAATAAAGAAAAAAGTAGAAAAATGTAACTAATTAATTCAAAATGTACAATTAAGCAAAATTTAATTTAATATAGTTATATATAATAAATCTTGTCGCTGAGGCAAACAAGTAAGTAACTCAAGCGGTAAGGCTTTAAACTTTAAAAGACACTTAAAGAATTTAAAAAAAGTTTTTAAAAAAGTGTTGACAAAAAAGTTAAAAGCTAGTAAAATAGTAAAAGTCGTCAGGTAATGACGAATTGGTCTTTGAAAATTAAACAGATAAATATAGGTAAAACCAGTTAATTCATTTGAGAATCTATTTTGTAGAG
>NZ_LFRG01000094.1:0-3091 GCF_001573875.1 Clostridium sp. ATCC 25772 | reverse complement strand
AGAGTTCCGACTCTTTTTTATGTTTTTTAAAAGAAATTAGCAAGTTTATTCAGTTTTATATTACTTTTAAATTTAATATGAAAGTAAATAAAAATATTATGCTGTAATGAGTCTTATATAAGGAATTCATATTATATAGGCGTAAAGCTAAGCCTAGAAACCCCAAATTTATAGTATTAAAAAGTAATAATGAAAAAATTTAAAATGCTAGTCTGTGAAAATTTCAAAGAAACTCTAAATATATTTTTATGTGATTTTTATGACTACCCGGAGAAGCGATGTCCTTGTCTGGTGTACCGGCTAATCCGTCCTTGAATTAGGTGAAAAAATCAAGTAAAAATCTATAAGAGTTTCTAAATCAATTTTAAATGAATAGCTTATTTAAAATCTTTATTATTACATAATGTATTAAAAGCTTAAAAGAAAAATATTTTATTGAAACAAAGTGGCTTAGCTTTACGCACATGGGGATATAATCTCCAACTTAAGATTATACATAAAATTTTTGTTATCAGTTGAGAAAAAAGACTAACAAAAAATTGTGCTTATATCTGTAATTTTTTTAATATATAGATTATACAGTAGTTAGATTGCATAATTAAAATTTGTAAAGAAGGAAAGTTATCCAAAGGGTTAGTGCCATCTAGAAGTTACTTTTTAATAAGCGAGGAAAATAAAAATATACAATTAATGAATTTTACCAGTAAAATATTCACTAAAAGCTTGCAATGCTTTGAAACTACTGAGTTTAAAATTGGTTACAATTAACTAATAATTTGGGTTGGGGTAACTATACCCAAAAATCAAATAATAATGGATAAAATGAAAAAGAAAATAGTTGCCAACTTTTACTTGACTCAAACCACCTTATCAGCAGGATGGGCATATTTGAAAATATATGGTATGATTATTTAAAACTATACCATATATGGTGTAAAATGGGAGGAAATATGAATAAATCAGTTTTAAAGGAATGTCGTATAGCGGTTATTCTAACTACTGTTATATGGGGACTTATTATAGGAGTTGCACTTTGTTGTTACTTATTTATAAGTAGTTTTATTTCAAATCCAGATGTAAATACAGATATAGCTAAGTATCAGAAGTATATTGGAGAAAATGCTAAAAAAGAATATAAAAATAAAATGGATATGGATGAATCAATTTTTCCACAATCAATTACCAATGATATGAGTGTAAAAGATTATAAAATGGTTTATGATAACCCTTGGGATACTCAATATTTAAGTTACCTAGTTGTTAAATACGATAAAGATACCTATAAAAATGAAGTTGAAAGACTAGAAACTTATAAATCAGATGAATATATTGGAATTTTTGGAGCAGAAGGATTTGATTCTCAATACAAATTACTTGCTATTTGTGCAGATGATAATTATGGTTTTGTATATGCACTTACGAACCAAAAAGATACAATCGTGTATGTAGAGATTCTTTTCTGCAATGGCTTTATGGATTTTGACTATAAAGATTATATTAAAGAAGAGTATCTACCAATAGGCTTTAATGCAAAAAAGGGGAACCCTTATTTATATGTTTAGGAAGAGAACCATAGAAGATACTTATAGTAGAAAAACCACCCATGAGTAATGGGTGGTTTTTTACAAATAGAATTTAAAATTGTACCAAATAGCAGTATACGCAGTTCTCATGTACTATTTATTTCCACCAATCTCAATGTCTACTACGGCAGCATGAAGCATGATAGTTGCAAATGCCTTAAAGAATATGAAACTTACTCATTCCAGTAACGTGTCCATTGTCAATTAGTTCTTGTTCTTTTTCAAGGCATGTATTCTTATTTGTGTAAGCCATTTTCATAGGTAATGAGGCATTTCCACCTTCAATATTTTTCATGTTTTCAGTTGTTAAAATTTCTAAACTTTTCATTTTTTACCTCCAAGTAAATATATAATATTTTTTACATATGAGGTTAGAGCTATAAATGTCAAGTTAGGAATGTAACTTTTTGATCATTTAAGAATGTAGTTTTTAGTTCTCTTCTAAATTAAAGTGATCTTTTAATCTATAAGAATTTCCATTAATAGAAACTACATGAGCATGATGAAGTACTCTATCTAAGATAGCATTAGCAATTATAGGATCACAAAAAATATCATCCCAAGAATTGAAATTTATATTTGTAGTTAAAATAGTACTTTTCTTTTCATATCTCATATCAATAAGTTGAAAAAATAGTTTAGAATCCTCTTTATCTATCGGTAGATATCCTAATTCATCTATTATAAGAAGCTTATACTTACTAAAATGCTTAAGCCTTGAATCAAGTCTATTCTCTAAATTTGCTCTTTTTAATTGTTGTAATAAATCATTGCATTTAATAAAGTAAGTGCTATATCTTTTCTTCGCGGCAGCGATGCCTATAGAAGTGGACAAATGCGTTTTCCCCACACCACTAGATCCCAAGAATACAATATTCTCTTTAGCTTCTAAAAATCGTAAGGATGCAAAATCTAGTATTTGATCCTTGTTTACACTTGGCTGAAAATCAAAATCAAAATCTTTAATTCCCTAGTATGTGGAAATGCTCCTACCTTAACCATGGATCTAATCATATTTGCTTCCTTACAATCTATTTCATGAGATGTAAGTTTTATAAGTGCATCAACAAAAGATAAGTTATTTTTTGTTAAAAAATCAATGACTTCATCTAAATGGTTGACCATTTGTTTTAATTTTAGATATTCTAGATTTTTAATTAATTGCATATATGAACTATTAGTTACCATATATTTCTCCTATCATTTTTAGCTATTTCATTCATTTCATGTTTAGAGTTTTTAAATGTTAAAGAACTAATCTGTAAGTAATGATTATCATGATAATTTAATTTTTGGTTTTTAATTTCATGAATAGCAACTAATTTTGTGCTATAATGCAAATGTAGTTGATTATCATATACTTGTAGTTTTAGTTTTTTGCCTATATATTCTGGTGATACAGAATATTGGTTAGATTTATAGGAAATCATAATAATGTTTGAAGTTTTAAAGCAGCCTTCGGCACACTATTTCCATAGCCTTTCCAAATTAATTTTAATTCATCATTC
>NZ_LFRG01000093.1:0-3508 GCF_001573875.1 Clostridium sp. ATCC 25772 | reverse complement strand
CTTACTTTCAAATTCTATTTTATATATTTATCATATAGATAATTTTTACATACTATTATTTTAATTTTTTTCATTATTACTTTTTAACATTATAATTTTGGAGTTTTTAGGGTTAGTTTTACTAATTTATTATAAGATGAACTCCCATCAAGTATATTCTTATATGTGCTTATCCAATAAGGTATTAATCCTTCTCTATTAGCTACTGATCGTTAAATATGAAAACTATTTCTATACTTCTTTGAACATAAAAAGAACATGTTCTGCATCTGAAAAACCATTTTCCCTGTAAAATTTCGGTGCAGGCGTAAAACAATTTGTTGTTAATGTAAAACCTGCTAAGTTGTTCTCTTTAATATATTTTTCAATTACACTTAATAACTCTGTTCCATATCCCTGTCTTTGAAGTTCAGGAGATATAAACATTTCATCAATGAAAATCTCATTATTGTTCCACCAAATTTTTTCATGGCAGAGTATAGCACCTTTGATTTCGTCGTCTATCCATACTGTATATCCAATGAATTTTTTGCATTCCACATAATCCATCAAATAGTCTTTTGCTGTATCCAATGACCAACAACATTGCCAAAGCTCATTATTATATACTGACATCATAATCTCTGCACATGCAGTCAAATCTCTTAATTCAAACTTTTTTAACTTCATTTTATCCTCCTTAAATAATGGAGGGTTAAAATATAGTCACCCTCCAGGCTCTATTTATTTTGCTATTTATACTTCTTTTCATATCAAATCACCATTTCAAAACAAATTTTATTGCATCATAGAAAACATATGTTGTAGCTTATTTAATCAAATATATATTTATTTTATAATAATTATACTTTAAGTAATGTGTAAATTATATTTTACACATTATTGTATTATTTTTATTTATTACTTTTTAACCTATTTGTTGTAACTTTTTCATCCACCAATCTTTATCAAAATATATGGTTTTAACTGGAACCATAACGATATATTCACTGTTAATTTCTATAATCTCAGATGTTCCTGTGTATGCTAAATCTATATATAGGTTAAACGGTTTAACCTTTCTTTGCACTATATCTTCAAACTCACTAATATATTCATATATTCTTTCATTACCAAATACTTCAAAATACGAAAGGGCATTTTTGCCTCCACCAACCATTTCCCACCATTCTATAAATGGTTGCCATGAATTTTTACAGTATTCTCTTAATTCACAATATGGAAATTTAGAGAAATTAGGGGGATTGAACCTATTATTATCTAAATCAAACTCTTGTTTTAAGATTACTTTTTCCCCCCTATCATTAATCATAGAATTAAACCATTCATTCCATTGTTGTTTTAGTAAAGATAATAATTCCGTCCTTTTATTAATTTCACATTTATAAGGCCAAAGTCGATTATTACCTATTCCTTTAACATCATCTATTAATCCATATAGACAACCAGTAAAAAGAGCAAAATTTAATGACAAATCACTAGATACTGTGATTTTCCAAGATTCAATTTCCTTTTTACACATACTAATTCTCCTTACACTTTAGTTCATCATATTTTATTATCTTGATTTTGTTTATGGTAATTATATTTTGTATTTTGAACCCAACTCATCACTAATAAACGTAAACCAATTTTGTTTTGCATCACATTATTCAATTTTTTTAAAGTATCATTTGTATTTCTATTTTTAATAATTACGTCACAAATTAAATTGTGACATAAAAAATAACTCTAAAAACTATAACTTTCATTAATCACTATTAATTTAAAGTCTTTTTTCTCTAGAAGATAACTCTACCCATACTGGTATAAATCCTGATTTAATAGCAACACCTTGAGAATATATATTAGATTCAATAGTACCATAAAACGGAATTTTCCCTCTCTTCATAATTTCATTTTTTAATAAAGAAACTAAATTTGTTGCTATCCCTTTTCCACGGTATCCTTCCATAACATTAATGCCAATCTGCCACATATCTTCACAATCACGGCTTGCACCTGCCATACCAATGATTTCATCTCCATTTAAAGCAGCAATACCTAAAACATCTGGATGATTATCATCAAAACCAAAAGCTTCATCAAATCTATCATCATTTTCAAATTGAATAATATCATCCTGCTCATACCATCTAATATCTGTGATAGGCTCTACATCTTCTAAAGTTGCTAATGGTAAATAAAAATGATGAATATCAGCTATTTCATGTCCAACCCCTTCAAGCATTCTGTCTATGTTCTTAAGTACCGGAATTAGAAATAACCAATTAGCATCATAATCATCTAATTTTTCTTGAAACCAAGGCATAATCTCTGGTGTAGTAGAAACTACAGCCCTTCTTCCGAAACAAAGAATTTTAAGTGAACACCGATCATTATCATAGATTCTTCTTCCTACTTTATGTTGTTTCTCAACTACAGTATTTTCAATCTTTTCTAAATCATCAATATCACAGCTAAAATCTAAAGCTAGTTGTTTCTTAGCAATATTTAATATCTCATTTTTAGTAAACATAAATTTTCTCCTATTTATTTTTATCATACTTTTTAAACAATATATTTCTATTAAATTAATTTTATTTGCTCTACAAATTGGAAATTGGAAGTTGTAATAGTGTTATCTACTCATTCATACTATCAACAAACTCTTTGGGTTTAATGGTCATCTCCACCCATGCAGGGCAAAATCCACTCTTTATTGCATTGCGTACCGATTTAACATTTGACCATGCGCAACAATAAAATGGTACTTTCCCTTTAGCTAGAATTTCTATGGCAAGCCTACTAGTCAATGCTGATGCAATTCCCTGACATCTTACGTCTGGCAAAACGTCAACACCGATTTGCCACATTGTTTCACAATCTGCCGAACAGCCTGCTAAACCCACTAGTTGGTTATCTTTATATGCTCCGACACCTAATACATCTAACTGCTTTCTTGACTCGCATAATGCATTTGACCACTGTGGCAAATATAAATCAACAAAATCTTGCTGTTCTAACATTCTCAACTCATACTTGCATTTTTGAGCAGACAACTCATTAAGGTCAGGTAGAAAATATTCTGCCATAAAACAAACTTGCATACCATATTTTGTGAACTCATTGTTCAATACATACATATTAGGTGTTTCAAAACAGTGTTCTACTTGATATTTGCTTATATAGTTCTCAACAATATTTTTATATTCCATTTGAATTGAAGCTACTATATTTTGTCCGTAAGAAATTAAATTGCACGCAAGCGGTAACTCTAGGTATCTTCTTGCATTTGAATTTTTTATAGACTCAACAATCACACTATCTTTACCCTTAAAGTCATCAATTTTACAATTTGCATCTATAGCTGACTGTTTCATTGCAATCTCTAAAATATCTTTATTTGTCATATCCTATCACCTCTACAACTTCTTATTTACAGGATATGTTTTTCCTGTATTAAATTTATCTCTTACCTGATTTAATGAATGCTATTAATTTATCTGCATCATCAAAATCATCATAA
>NZ_LFRG01000092.1:0-4562 GCF_001573875.1 Clostridium sp. ATCC 25772 | reverse complement strand
ATTATTATTTACCTTATTTAATTAAATTATTCCTATTTTTCTTTTAAATACTACATTTTTCTTTTAGATTTCATCTACTGACACACACGGTTAAGTTTGTGTTTCTAAATATGATTTTTATGCAATTTCTATTTAATTGTATATGTACGAAAATAACTGTCTATCTTAATAATAAGGTTATATATAAGTTTCAAATATTTAAATTAAAAATTTATAAATTTATCTCTTAATATTTCCCCTATAATCTATGATATAATTTAAAACTACTTATTCACTTAAATGTTTTTTAATGATAACTATAACTTCATATATATTATAGTTATTAAAATTTCTCGAAATAATTAATATAATAAGTTCTTAAATTTATAATTTTTATAACAAGAAATCTAATCTATACATTAGGATTGATGTTGTATTACCATATTGACTTTATTTTTTCCTATTATTAGTTTAAAATAGTATATAAATACTATATAAAATGTAAATTAATAAATAATTTCACATTTTAATTAAATATTATATTTTAACTATGCTATTATTTTAATTTTTATAATTGGTTTATAATAACAATTAATATATTAATGTAATATTGTATTCATAAAATTTTTTTAAAGAAAGGTATGTGTATTATGACTAAAGAAATGAATTCATCTAACTTTATAAAAAATATAGTAATCGACGACTTAAAAAATGGTAAACATGATTCTATTTTAACTCGTTTTCCACCTGAACCTAACGGTTACTTACATATAGGTCACGCTAAATCTATAGTTTTAAACTTCGAATTAGCCGACGAGTTTAAAGGAAAAACAAATCTAAGATTTGATGATACTAATCCTACTAAAGAAGATACTGAATATGTTGAATCTATAAAAGAGGATGTTCAATGGTTAGGTTTTGATTGGGATAATTTATATTTTGCATCTGACTATTTTGAAGAAATGTATGATAGAGCTATTTTATTAATAAAAAAAGGTAAAGCATATGTTTGTGACTTAACATCAGATGAAATGAGAGAATATAGAGGTACTCTAACATCACCTGGAAAAGAAAGTCCATATAGAAATAGATCTATAGAGGAAAACTTAGATTTATTCGGGAAAATGAGAAATGGTGAATTTAAAGATGGTGAGAAAGTTTTAAGAGCTAAAATAGATATGGCATCTCCAAACATAAATATGAGGGATCCTATAATATACAGAATTGCTCATTCAACACATCATAATACTGGAGATAAGTGGTGTATATATCCAATGTACGACTATGCTCATCCATTAGAAGATGCTATAGAAGGCATTACTCATTCAATTTGCACTTTAGAATTTGAAGATCATAGACCTTTGTATGATTGGGTTGTAAATGAATGTGAAATGTTAGCAAAACCTCAACAAATTGAATTTGCAAGATTAAATATAACTAATACTGTTATGAGTAAGAGAAAATTAAAAATGTTGGTTGATGAAAATGTTGTTGATGGATGGGATGATCCTAGAATGCCAACTATAGCTGGTTTAAGAAGAAAAGGATATACTCCTGAATCTATAAGAAACTTCTGTAGAGCTATTGGAGTTGCTAAAGCTGCTTCCACTGTAGATAGTCAAATGCTTGAATATTTTATAAGAGAAGATTTACATTCTAAAGCACCAAGAGCAATGGCAGTTTTAAAACCATTAAAATTAGTTATAACTAATTATCCAGAAGGCCAAGTAGAGATGCTACCTATAGAAAACAATCCTGATAATGAAAATGCTGGAGTAAGACAAGTACCATTTTCTAGAGAATTATATATTGAACAAGAAGATTTTATGGAGAATCCTCCTAAAAAATACTTTAGATTATTCCCTGGAAATGAAGTAAGACTAAAAGGAGCATACTTTGTTAAATGTAATGAAGTTATAAAAGATGCTGATGGTAATGTAACAGAAATTCGTTGTACTTATGATCCTGAAACTAAAAGTGGTACTGGATTTACAGGAAGAAAGGTAAAAGGAACAATCCATTGGGTTGATGCTAAAGCTGCAATTCCTGCTGAATTCAGACTATATGAGCCTTTAATTCTTGATAATGAAACAGAAGAAGAAAAACATTTCTTAGAACAAATAAATCCTAATTCATTAGAAGTTTTAAATGGATTTATTGAGCCAAGTTTTAAAGATTCCAAAGCACATGATAAATATCAACTATTTAGACATGGATACTTTAATGTTGATCCGAAACTAACTTCTGAAGATAAGCTTGTATTTAATAGAATAGTTTCATTAAAAAGCTCATTTAAATTAAATAAATAGATTAAAACACTAGCAAAGTTTAATTTGCTAGTGTTTTTTATTAAAGAGATATAAATTCATTAAATCTAGTTTTTACTTTTTCTTCTCCCATTATTTGCATTATAGTATATAAATCTGGCGTATTAGCTCTATGAGTTAATGCAGCTCTAACTGATCCTGCTACATCTGAAACCATACCTTTATAGGCTTCAGGATCCTTTTTAAATGCTTTTCTATCTGTAGCATAACCTAATTCAACTGCTACAGCTTTTAATTCTTCAAACCATGTATCTTTATCGGTATTAAAATTATATGCTTTTGAATAAGCCTCTATAATCCTTTGTGCTTCAGTTAATTCTACTTTTTTTGGAAGTTCTATATTATCAATTCCATCGTTCTTAAATAATTCATCAAAGAAAAAGAATATTTTTTCTTTAACATCATTCCATTTAGCGAAATCTTTTCTAGGTTTAGGTCCTTCTTTATCTATATTAAATACTTCTTTACACATATTTTCATTTGAAGTAACTAATTCATACATTTCTTTATTATATTCTTTAGCCCAATTTGTATAATAATCATAAACAACATCTGCTTTTAATCTGCATATAACATTTTTACTTACATCATTTAGTTTTACTATATCAAACAAAGCTCCACTTTTACTCATTTTATCTAAAGATACTTTAAACTCATGATAATCTGCAAATGGATTTTCTTCTCTCCACTCTTCAAATGTTGAATTTATTATATTTAATAAATATTCAATAACTGATATCATCGGATATCCTTCTTCATCATAATAACTTACTGCACTTTCTGCATCTTTTCTTTTAGAAAGTTTTCTTTTAGATCCTCCATCTTGCTTCATAATAGTTGGAGTATGTGCATATTCTGGTTTTTCAAATCTAAGAACATCAAATAATTGTACATGTATAGGAAGTGATGAAAGCCACTCCTCTCCTCTTATTACTGTAGTAGTTCCCATTAATGCATCATCTATTGCGTGAGCAAAATGATATGTTGGAAGTCCATCTGATTTTATTATAACAATATCTTGATTATTTTCTGGGAATGATATGTCTCCCTTTATTAAATCGTGAAACTCTACTCTTTTTTCTGAATTGCCTGGTGATTTTAATCTTATTATGTATCGTTCACCATTATTTATTTTTTCTAAAGCCTCTTCTGTTGATAAATTTCTGCAACTAGCATATTCACCATAATAACCAGGAGTTAATTTTTCTGATATTTGATTTTCTCTTAATTTTTCTAAGTCCTCTGATGTACAAAAACATGGATATGCAAGACCCTTAGCTATTAAATCTTTAGCAAAAGTTTTATATATTTCGCTTCTTTCGCTTTGTCTATATGGACCATAGTCACCCTTTGAAGTGTTATCTCCTGTCATACCTTCTGTAAAGTCTAATCCAAATTTATGCATTGTTTTTATTGTATCTTCTATAGCACCTTCTACTTCTCTTTTTTGATCTGTATCTTCTATTCTTAAAAAGAATACTCCTTCACTTTGGGTTGCTATTCTTTCATCTATTAATGCTGAAAATACACCACCTATATGTTGAAATCCTGTTGGACTTGGCGCATATCTTGTAACTTTAGCTCCTTCTTTTAAGTTTCTTTTTGGATATTTGTCAATATAAAATTTTGGATTCTTATCAATATTAGGGAAAATAGCATTTGCTAATGATTGTAAATTCATATTACTCATCCTTTCAATTATTTATTAAAATTTAAAATAAAAAAACCTTTCATCCTAAAATTATAGGACGAAAGGTTATATTCCGCGTTACCACCTAGATTGACTAAACTTTAAATTTAGTCCTCTCAATCTTTATAAGGGAAGAATCCCATAAGCTTACTCCATAAAAAATGATTTTCGGCTTATAGCTCTAGAGCTTCTTTTCATTATCTCAATTTACTAAGTTTCCACCATCCTTAGCTCTCTATAAAACATTTGATAATTACTTTTCTCCTTCATCACATAATATTTAATTCTTATTTAATTATATATTGCAATAATCATATTGTAAACATATATTTATTAGTTTTCCTCTTTTTGTATAAATTATTCTGATTAAATAAAAAAAGAAGTAGATATTCTACTTCTATGTTTCCAAAATGGCTCCGCGAAAAGGATTCGAACCTTCAACCTATCGGTTAACAGCCGAGTGCTCCACCGTTGAGCTATCGCGGAATATTACCTGGCAACAACCTACCCTCCCACACAGTCACCCGTGCAGTACTCTCGGCGTCTAGAGGCTTAACTTGCCTGTT
>NZ_LFRG01000091.1:0-3690 GCF_001573875.1 Clostridium sp. ATCC 25772 | reverse complement strand
CGATGTGAGTCTCTACAAAATAGATTCTCAAATGAATTAACTGGTTTTACCTATATTTATCTGTTTAATTTTCAAAGACCAATTCGTCATCATCTGACGACTTTTACTATTCTACTAGATTTAAACTTTTTTGTCAATACTTTTTTAAAATTTATTTTCAAATTTTGAAAGTATTTTTTAAAGTTTTAATCCTTATCGCTTGGGCTGTTTACTTGCTTGCCTCAGCGACAAGATTTATTATATGCTAAATACTTCATGGTTTTTCTTGAAATTTAATCAAACAAAGAGGTTATCCTTATATTTCTTTTATATTCTTTTTTTTTCTTCAAATTACTACTATTGACACACGTGGAATAGTTATATTGACTATTATTAAAAAAACACCTTTAAATAGCCATTTATCACTATTTTAAGGTGTTTCTTTATCATTTTATTTACTATAGTTTTATTACTATATTACTTCACTATTAGTTTCTTTTCTTAGAATTTCTTCTGATGGCTTTTGAGCTCTCTTTTCAAAAAACTCTTCAGCTATTTGCGGAAATGCAAGATATGATAATACATCTTCATTAGAAGATACTTTTCCTTTTAATAGTTCTTTTGTTTTTTCAAAGGCTGGTTCTAAAGTAGATGCATATCTTCCTTTTATAGTTTCATCATCTCCTAAAGCTTTCTTCATAACTTCTGGATTTATTTTTCCTGGAGCTTTTCCATACTCTCCTTTACAATATGCTTTTACTTCTTTTAAAACCATTTTATATCTTTCTCCAGTTAGTACATTAACAGTAGCTTGAGTTCCAACCATTTGACTCATAGGTGTAACAAGCGGTGGATATCCTAAGTCTTCTCTTACTCTAGGTACTTCTTGTAAAACTGCATCTAATTTTCCAATAGAGTTTTGTGCTTTAAGTTGAGCTATCATATTAGATAACATACCTCCAGGTATTTGGTTTCTTAACCCTTCCGGTTGTGGTGTTAACACCTTTGGATCTAATAAACCTGAATCTAAAACTTCCTGTCTTATAGGTTTGAAAAAGTTATTTATGCTAGTTAACTTATCAATACTTAGATTTGTATCAAATCCAGCTGAAGTTAATGCTTGATGCATTGTTTCAGTAGGTGGTTGAGATGTACCACTAGAAAATGCTGATATTGCTGTATCTATTCCATCAACACCTGCCTGTGCTGCTCTATAGTAAGACATTTCACCCATGCCATTTGTACAATGTGAATGTAAAAATACTGGTATTTTTACTTCTTCTTTTATACCTTTTACTAAGTCATATGCTATATCTGGCATTATAAGCCCTGCCATATCTTTTATACATATTGAATTAGCCCCCATATTTTCTAACCTTTTTGCTAAATTAGCATAGTTTTTAACATCGTGTATAGGGCTAACTGTATATACTATTGTACCTTGTGCATGAGCCCCTTGTTTTATAGTCTCATCCATAGCCACTTCTATATTATCGTAATCGTTTAAAGCATCAAAAATTCTTATAATATCCATTCCATGATATACTGACATTTTAACAAATTCTCTTACTACATCATCTGGATAATGTTTATACCCTAATATATTTTGTCCTCTTAATAACATTTGAAGTGGTGTTTTTTTTACTATGCTTTTTATTTTTTTTAATCTTTCCCATGGATCTTCATTTAAATATCTTAAGCATGAGTCAAATGTTGCGCCTCCCCAACACTCTAATGAATAATATCCTGCATTATCTAATTCCTTAAGAATTGGAGCAAATTTTTCATATGGTAGTCTAGTCGCTATTAATGACTGATTAGCGTCTCTTAACACTGTTTCTGTTATATGAATCTTTTTCATTTATTAATCACCTCTATGTTTCAATGTCATACATTTTGTATTTTAGCACAAACCTATATAAAAATCTGCAATAAATCATTTATTTTTCTGAAAAATCCATTTTTCTTGAAAAATTAATAAATTAAATACTAAAATTCCAGTTTATTAATAGTTATTGACATTACACAGGAAAAATATTTATAATATATATATACTCTTTTAATTAATATGCGCCCGTAGCTCAGTTGGATAGAGCAACCCCCTCCTAAGGGGTAGGCCGGAGGTTCGACTCCTCTCGCGCGCACCACAGCCTAACAGACTATACTGTTAGGCCTTTTATTTTATTTAAATGCAATTTTAAAATCATTTTTGCGTCAATTAATATAAAAATATTACTAACTAGTAGGTGTTAAATATGAATCAAAATTCAGTTTTTATGGAAATTGCTATACAAGAGGCAAGAAAAGCTCTGATTTTTAATGAAGTTCCAGTTGGAGCTGTTATTGTAAAAGATAACAAAATAATCGCTACAGCCCATAATCTAAAAGAATTTAATAATGATCCAACTTGCCATGCTGAAATTTTGGCTATAAAAAAAGCATGCAAAGCTCTTAATAATTGGCGCCTTAATGATTGTAGTATGTATGTGACATTAGAGCCATGTCCTATGTGTGCAGGCGCTATAATTCAAAGTAGAATAAAAAATTTATATATTGGTACCTTTGACGACAGAAGCGGTGCCTGTGGTTCTGTATTGAATATAGTGCAAAATGATTCTCTTAATCATTGGGTAAATGTTCAGTGGTTATATAATAAAGATTGTAGTTTACTCCTAGAGAACTTTTTTAAACACAAACGTTAATTAAACATGAAAACAAAATATTAAATATTTCAAGAATATATAGAAAACAAAATATTAATATAATATAATTTTGTAATACATTTTATTATTATTTATTTTATTATATATTTGTATAATACTGTTATATGATACATTTTGGAGGTGTTAATATGGATAAAGTTGCGTTTTCTTTATTTGGAATAGATATTGCGTGGTATGGTATATGTATTTCAATAAGTGTTATAATCGCAATTCTTTTAGCTCAATACACATGTAAGTTAAGGGATATAGATTACGATGATTTACTTACAATTTTTATTATAACTTTTCCGTTTTCTATAATTGGAGCTAGAGCTTATTATGTAATATTTGAATTTGATCAATATAAGGATAATCTAATTAATATATTTAATATTAGGCAAGGCGGAATCGCAATCCATGGTGGTATAATTGCGGCTATAATAGTTTCTTATATTTTAGCTAAAAAGAAAAATATAAATTTTTTAGGTGGTATGGATGTTGCTGCCCCTTGTATAATTCTTGCCCAAGCAATTGGTAGATGGGGAAACTTTTTTAATCAAGAAGCTCATGGTGGCCCAGTTTCTCAATCATTTATCAGTAAATTTCCTACTTTTATACAAAATGGAATGTTAATTAATGGAACATATTATCATCCTACTTTTTTATATGAAAGTATTTGGGATATCATAGTTTGCATAATACTTATATATATTTTAAATAAGGTATATAAAAATGGTATAGTTTTCTTTACCTATATAGGACTATATTCCTTAGGAAGATTTTTTATTGAAGGATTAAGAACTGATAGTTTGATGTTAGGACCTATAAGAGTTGCTCAACTAATAAGCTTACTAGGAGTTTTAATTTGGATTATAGGAGTTATTTACTGTAACAAATCTAACAATAAACGTAAAAATAAATATTCATAAAGATTAATCGAGTAGGAGGAAAATAATTATTTTATTTTCCGTCCTCTCACACCACCGTGCGTACCGTTCGGTACACGGCG
>NZ_LFRG01000090.1:0-4807 GCF_001573875.1 Clostridium sp. ATCC 25772 | reverse complement strand
GCATTTGTTTATATTGCTGCTATTTTTGTTTTATCTAAATAAGTTTTAGATATTTTGTTTTCAGACACGTCCTAATTGATAAATATAACAAGACGAAATATAATTTTGCAGTGAGTATGTAAAAAGAAGTGAAAATAAGTACCATATGGACATTAAAAACATGAGGAAATCTATTGCTGAATCCTATATTTATCTTGGCAGATAAAAGGAAGGGGATGATCCTTTTGAAAATATCTAATAGAAGATTCAATCTGTGCCCTTGTGGTAGCGGGAAAAAGGACAAAAATATTATGGGAAATAGTAAAGGAGAAGATATTATGATAGAACCATCAAAAATAAAGGAAGAATTTGAAAAGGTTGAAAGTGAAAATTATAAATTTAGAACATATTTAAAAAATCGTGCGGATATAGATGAATTAGATGAGCAATTTTTAGAATTACATAATGAATTATTTAAAAATTATGATTGCAGTAAATGTAGAAATTGCTGTAAAGAGTATTCAATAACCTTTGAAGAAACTGAAATAGAGCAAGCTTCTAAGCTACTTAAAATAACAAAGAAAGAATTTATGGATAAGTATATAGAGAAGACTATCAATGGATATGATCTAAAAGCTAAGCCATGCTGTTTTCTAACTGAAAATGGTGTTTGTGAAATTGAAAAGTGCAAACCAGAGGGTTGTAGAGAATACCCATTTACAAATAGGCCAGAAAGATTATTTAGTTTGCTCAATATAGTTGATTTTGCAAGTGTATGCCCTGTAGTTTTTGAAATGTTAGAAAGATTGAAGAAAACTTATGGTTTTAAGAGAAAAAAATTGTATTAAATTATTAAAATATGCAAAAATATCAAGATATGAAAGTTCATAATATTATTTTGAAAGAGAATATTAAAGTATTAGAGGAGATAATTATAAATGGCAAAATGCATACTTCGTAATAAAAAAATAAAATTTTCAAGAAAATGTCCAGCTTTAAACGAAATTATCTGCACAACTTGTTGTGGAAGTAAGAAAGAATCAGAAATACAATGCATAAGTAATTGCAATTATTTGGTCGGAGGTCAGATTAAAGAAAACAAAAGGCTAATAAGGCAACTTATAAAAGAATCCTTTAATAGTGAGTTTGAAGATATACTTAAAGATGAGACAGTACTACGATTAGTTGGATCTTTCGAACAATTTATGTTTGAAAAGTATTATAATCATAGAGATGTTACAGATGAATTTATAAGTGATTGCTACACAAAAATATATTATTCTTTAGATGGAAAAGGAAACATTTATTCTTTTAATGAAATTGAAAAGGATATATTTGATGAATTTAATAAAATTGCGGAAGAAGTAAAAATGCCAATAAAATCACAAAAGCTTATACTAATAAGAATGATGAAATCAATAGACAATATGACTGGAGGCATGTTCGGAAATAGAATGTATCTTGAATTGTTAAGGAATAATTTTACTGGAACTGGACTTGTTGCAGAAATTATGGGTAATATGTAATAAATATATTTTTAGTTTATATAAATTTTATAGATTGATTATTTCTTCATTTGGGTTTAAAATTGCTTTTAGCATAGTTAGCCTCCTTAGGTTTTGTATTTGCAGCTTAAATCTATCATATTTTGAGGCAACTATGCTATTTTTTATACATTAGAAGCAAAGAACTTAGAAGAACTTGCAGATGTGATGGAAGTATTGTTTGGTTTAGCAGAGAACCTTGGATACTCAGAAAAGGAACTTTTAAAGAAAAGAGAAGAGAAATTAAAAGACCGTGGAGGTTTTAAAAAAGGTATTGTGTTACAAGCTGTTAAATAATCAGTGAAAGTGTAAGTAATATAATTGTATTTTGAAATAGCATATCTAAGTAAGATATGCTGTTTTTATAAACTGATTATAGTGTTAAATCGCAAAATTACAATTAAAAGGCATTTGTATTATAGGATGAATTGATAGTTAGATGACTAACAATCTGAATAAGTAATAGTTGGTGAATAAGTAGGAAAAAATTGCTATACTCTTCGTAGAATTGTTATAAATATATAATAATCAAGGGGGAATTTATTATGAATTTAAGAAAAAGAAAGCTGATAGCAATTTTAGCTACAGTTATTGTAGGGACAAGTGTTTTAATGGGGTGTTCCAATAAGACAAAGGAAGCTACAACTACTAATGTTGAAGGTAAAGAAAAACTTGTAGTTGGAGTATCTACAGAATATTTTCCATGGTGCTTTAAAGAAAATGATACATCGAAGGGATTCGAAGTTGATGTTTGGAATGAAATAGGTAAAAGAACTGGGTATGAAATAGAATTTCAGACTGCTAAATTTAGCGGACTTATGGGTATGTTAGATGCTGGAAAAGTTGATACTGTTGCACATCAAATGTCTACTACAGAAGAGAGAAAAGCAAAGTATGATTTTTCAGATACATATGCATATAGTAAGTATAAATTTATAGTTCCAAAAGACGGTAGCATAACTAAGATGGAGCAGTTAAAGGGTAAAAAAGTAGGTTGTGTATTAGGGGGAAATGGAGAAAAAACATTAAATGAAATAAACGAAAAGGAAAATTTACAATTAGAGATTATAACTTTTGATGGAGTGCCAATGGAAAAAGACGTAGAGAATGGAAGACTTGATGCAGCATGGTTATCAGAAGTTAAAGCAAAAACAACTATAGAACAAGGTAATTTAAATTTAAAAATATCAGATATAGATACTGGAGTTTATGAAATAAATCAATATCCTTTTAGAAAAGAAGAAAAAAATAAAGAAATTATAGAAAAAGTTAATGAAGCGATAAATAAGATGCATGAAGATGGAACACTTACAAAAACATCTGAGAAATGGTTTAGGTTAGACACTACTAAAGAAAGCAACTAAGGTGAAAATATGGCTACATTTGATTTAGACTTTGCATTGAATCTAATACCATTGATGTTGAAATACTTAATAGTAACTTTAAAATTATCTTTTTTATCTTTAATATTTGCTTTGATTTTAGGTGTTATATTAGCAATAATCGTAGATGCAAAGGTTCCAATACTTTCATTTATAGCGAAAGTGTATGTTTCCTTTTTTAGAGGAACTCCGCTAGTTGCTCAGTTATTTTTTATATACTTTGGATTAATACAGATTATACCTATGTTAAAAGGATTATCAGCTTTTACATCAGCAGTAATTGCCCTTAGTCTAAATGCAGCAGCCTATTGCTCAGAAAGTCTAAGAGGCGCAATAAGCTCTATAGACAAGGGACAGATGGAGGCAGCTTATGCCTTTGGTATGACGTATTATCAAGGTATGACAAGAATTGTGTTACCACAAGCTGTAAAGGTTGCAATACCTACTTTAGTAAATGTGTTCGCAGATATAGTAAAAGGTTCATCATTAGCATTTACTATAGGCGTGACGGAAATTATGGCAACGGCTCAATCAGAGGCAGCAGCTCAATATAAATTTTTGGAGGCGTTTACTTGTGTAATATTAGTTTACTGGGCATTAAGTGGAATTATTTCTATTATACAAAGTAAACTTGAAAAGGTATTCAGTAAAGCTTAATGAGGAGTTTTTTATGTTACAGATAAATAATTTAAATAAAAGTTTTGGAGAAAATAAAGTATTAAAAAACGTAAATTTGAATATAAAAAAGGGTGAAGTAGTAACAATTGTTGGCCCTTCAGGCACAGGAAAGTCAACGCTTCTTAGATGTATAAATTTTTTGGAAAGAGCGGAAAGTGGAAAAATGACCTTTAAAGATTCAAAGATAGATTTTGAATCACCAAATAAAAGTCAGATATTAGATATAAGAAAAAGAACTGCTATGGTTTTTCAAAGTTATAATCTATTTAAGAATAAAACGGCTATAGAAAACATTATGGAACCACTTATAACGGTAAGGAAAATCAGTAAGGTAGAAGCAAAAGAAACTGCAATTAATACTTTAAAGAAGGTGGGCCTTTATGATAAAAAAGATGCTTACCCATCTAAGTTATCTGGTGGACAGCAACAAAGAATAGCTATTGGTAGAGCACTTGCTGTTCAGCCAGAGATAATACTTATGGATGAACCTACATCAGCTCTTGATCCAGAACTTGTATATGAAGTTTTAGAAGTTATAAAATCATTAGCGAAAGAACATGTAACTATGATCATAGTTACACATGAAATGAATTTTGCTAGAGAAGTTTCAGATAAAATAATATTTATGGAAAATGGAAATATTGTTGAAGAGGGAAATCCACAAGACCTTTTTAACAAAGAAAATAATACCCGATTAAGTAAGTTTGCTAAAAAATCCTATTAAATTATATAAAGATGAAATTTATGTATTAGGGTATAGAGTCTTTAATATAAGGAAGGATTATTAAAAATATCTTAAAAGTGACTTTTGTATTAATCAAGGGTCACTTTTAGTCATTATTTTTTTAATATATAATGACTAAAAAACATAGGGAAACAAGCTCCCATTTAAATTTATTCATCAAATTTTTGTTATCAGTTGAGAAAAATAAGTGCAAATATATTTAGTTAAGAATTATGAATTATGAATTAAGAATTTAGGATGAAAGTGGTTGCCACTTTCTGAAAATGATTTTGAAAAATCTATCAATATAAGTTGCTTTGCAAATTTATAAAAAGATACGTTGAGAATTACTAGGAACGAAGTGAGTAGTAATAACCACTAATAAATGAATAACTTTAAAACTTAACTTGGAACCCCATGTGCGTAAAGCTAAGCCATATTTTTCATGTTTTTCATAACTTTTTTAGTTATAAAAACAAATAAAAAAGCCACTCCTAATA
>NZ_LFRG01000009.1:0-100622 GCF_001573875.1 Clostridium sp. ATCC 25772 | reverse complement strand
AACTTATTAAAGTGCGCCTATTTTTAAATATTTTATAGTTAAGATATAGTAAACCGAATAAAAGATTTTAAAGATGAATAAAAGGAGCTATCGCTAACGGATTTAAACCCGCTAATGCGACAGCCCCTTTTAAGAATTTATAGTTAAATTAGTTTTAGTTTTTAATTTTGCATATATAAAATGTACATATCTTATAAGAACGTATAAAACTATAATTATTGCAATATATTCAGAAGCCTTGCTTATGTAATTTAATAAGCTAGATTTCATATTTATTGAACCTAAAAATTTATTTGAAGCTTTTAAAGCTATAGCACTTATTACTAATGGAAATGTAAATGCTGAGTAGCTTGGATAAAACTCTATTTTAAGAAATTTAGGTAAAAGAATAATTACTGTTATTAATGTTATTAATGATAAAGCTAATAATATTCCAATTATAATAGAATTTTTTGCTTCAAATGAATTTATATATCCAGCAAGACAAAGACTAGCTGGTGCTGCAAAAATAGTTATAAGCGGTAATGTAGGCTTAGGAAGTTGCTTTATAACTAAAACTCTATAAAGAACTATAGGTAATAAAATTAAATAACATATAAACCCAAACCAAAATACAGTCTTACCAAAAGTTAAAGCATTAAAATTTGGAGCAGTTAAGCTTACCACTACAATACCTACATAAACTATGAAATAACTTGGGAATACTTTTTTTATATCAAATTTAAAAATAAACTTTATAGTAAAGTAGAGCATTAATACAAAATGTATAATGATGCCTAAAATCCAAAACATAAAAGCACATTTGTAAGAATAAGGTTTTATATATGTTGATAAAATAATTACTCCCATAGAAAATGTAGGGGTTACACTAGCTATTACTGGGTTTTTTAAATCATCTATAACAGATTTTGGATTAATAAAAAATTTTAACACAAGACATATAAAAATTATTGCAGAAATAGCTCCAAATATATTTTTATATATAGGACTATAGTTTGCAACTAAATTTCCCGTAGATGCTAAGGCTAGCATTAATCCAGCAATAGGGAGTGGTATTAAGTTAAAAAATTTTTTCATATTTAATACCTACTCTTTATCAATATTTTTTAAATTAAGTTCTCTAACTATTATGCTAGCAGCCTTTTCTGCAACTTCACCAGTAAATGATATACATTGAGCCTTGTGTTCACCAGAACCCATATCCATACCTTGAGTATGTACTTTACAACATAAGCAACCATGATTTTGTCTAAAACTTTCTTGAAGTTCATTTGCAAGTTTTAAAGTATTTTCTACTTTTTTGTCTCCGCCTTTAGTTCTACCAAAGAAATAACCAAGACAAAGAATACCACCAGAAACTGCTCCACATACACATTTTGAACGTCCTATACCTACAGGAAATCCAGATGCCATAGCAACCATTTCATCAGGCATGTCTAATTCAAAGTTATTTTTTATAGAATAAACTATAGCTTCAGAACAAAAGAAATCACCTTTTCTAAAAAGTTCTTCTGCATCTGATTTGATTTTTTTGATACTTACTTCAGTTTTCATATTAAATCCTCCTAATTGTATATAAAGTAGTGCAAGAATATAAAATTTTAATATACTCATTAAATTAATAATATAGATTTCTATATATTAAAATCTAACAAAAAACATACCAGTTTAGAAATAGAAAAAACAAATAGAAAAAAAATATCTATAGGTATTTAAAATATGCGAGAATTATTGAATTGAAATTTGAAAAATATTAAAATTAAAATAATTTATAAAATACATATTAAGAATAGAAAATTATAAGCAAAAAAGTTGAAATTATATTAAATATTATTAAATTTTAACTTTTTAATTCTATGATTTAGTATAATAGGAATAAATAAAAATCAGAAATGAAAAGGTTTAAAGCAAAAATTATTAGTATAATTTTAGTTTAAATTTCAATTTTAGGGGGAAGTATACATGGACATTTTTATGATTTTAGCAGCATTTGGTGGAGGTGCTTTTGCAGCAGCAATAGGAGCTTTGCCAGCATTTATACTTGTAGGAATAGTTGGACTTACGGGACTCACCGTATCAACAGGTCCAATTAATATGGTCGATGGTGTTGCTTTTGGTGCTTTTCTAGGCCCACATATTTCTTTTGCTGCTGGAGTTGGAGCTGCAGCTTTTGCGCATAAAATTGGTGAACTTGAGTCAGGAGCTGATCTTTTAACACCACTTAATAAGTTTTCAAATCCATTAATTTTATTAGTAGGTGGTGTATTTGGAGTAATTGGATGTGTGTTAAATTATTTATTTCTAGAAATCGTACATGTTCCAGCAGATACAGGCGCATTGACAGTTTTAGTGTCCGGGATTATTGCAAGATTAGTATTTGGTAAAAGTGGTATATTAGGAGATATAAAAATTAAAGAAAGAAAATATTGTCCTAATGGTAAAGAAATAATTTATTTAATAGTATTAGGTTTAGGTGCTGGTTTAGTAAGTTCATATTATGCAGTAACAACAGGAATTGCAGTATTAGGTTTTTTTATTAGTGCGGCTACGTTAATTTTTGCGCAGATGGGATTTGCAGTACCAGTAACACATCATATAACTTTAATGGCAGGACTAGCTGGCGTTACTAGTGGTAATATTTATATTGGCGCTGCTTTTGGTATTGTTGCAGCGATAGTAGGTGATATAGTAGGTAAGACTTTAAATAGTCATGCTGATTCACATATTGACCCACCAGCAACAACAAACTTTTTACTTTCGCTAATAATAACTCTTTTATTATAGAATGTATTTTAATAAAGAATATCGTAGATACAAGTATTTTTACATATTATAAGGTTTTAAGATGAACTGAAAGTTATTTATTAAATGATAAAGTTTGAGATTGATATAATATTAGTAGTTAATAACTTATTTTGGTAAAAAAATGATTAATAATTTTATAATCCTAGATAGGATTTAAAGATAAGATTGTGGATGTTTAAAAATTTTATAATAGCTTAATATTAAAAACATAAGAAAAGAGAAATTAGTATAATATTTCTAATTTCTTTCTTTATTTAATTTTATAAAAACACTAAGGATAAGTATGAAATAATGCATTTTAAGTTGATTATATATAAAGGTAAACAAAAAATGTATATAATAGAATGTAAGTATGTAGTTTTATGAAAAGGGGGATAATTGTGGAAACGAAAAGTGCTTTAGAAATAAAAGATTTAAGAAAAAGTTTTGGAAGCAAAAATGTTTTAAATGGTGTAAATATAGAAGTTTATAGAGGTGAAATCATAGGATATATAGGTCCTAATGGTGCCGGTAAGAGCACTACTGTTAAGTTAATATTAGGATTATTAGAAGATTATGATGGAGAAATAAAAGTTTTAGGAGAAAACATAAAAAATAGTGATGGAAGCTATAAAAAAAGAATAGGCTATGTTCCAGAAGTAGCAGATGTTTATGAGAGTTTAACAGCAAAAGAATACTTAACATTTATAGGTCAATTATATGGTATGGAATATGATGATATAGATAAAAAAGCAAAAGAATTAATGGAGGTTTTTAATGTAGGGGAGTCCTATAATTCTAGGTTATCTAATTTTTCAAAGGGTATGAAACAAAAGGTAATGATAATAGCTAGTATTTTGCATAATCCAGATATATTATTTTGGGATGAACCATTAAGTGGGTTAGATGCGAATATAATAATGATAGTTAAAGAACTTTTAGAAGAATTGGCATCTAAAGGAAAAACTATATTTTATTCATCACATATTATGGATGTTGTAGAAAAAATAAGTGATAGAATAATTCTTATAAATGAAGGTACAGTTATTGCAGATGGAACATTTGAGGAATTAAAATTGCAAATAAATGAAGGTTCATTAGAAAATATATTTAATGAATTAACTGGATTTAGTATGCATAAAGAGACAGCAAAAAAAATTATATCTATAGTTGAAGGAGAGGTATAGTTGTGTGGGAGTTTAAAATTCTAAAACTAATAGATAAATTTAAATGGGTCTACGAAAAATTAGGTGTAGATTATGATATGATGAGTCTAATATTAAAAATGAAACTTACTACAGACAGTAGAAAGACTCCAACGGTTTTAAGTAATACTAATGATGATAAGAAAGAAGAAAAAAATCAGTTTAAAAGTGCATTGAAGTATTATTTATTTTTAGGTATAGTTTTTATGTTTGTTATTATTCCAGATATAAATGTAATGGCTAAAATGAGTATGTACTTTTCAATGATTATGTTTTTTATTTTATCTATTTTCATATCTGATTTTTCAACTGTTATCTTAGATGTTAGAGATAAAACTTTAATTGGAACTAAAGGCGTAGATTTAAGGACTATAAATGCTGCAAAATTTACACATATAATTATATATATTTGTGAAATTACACTTGCTCTTTGTGGATTTTCTCTTATAGCATCTTTAAGATATGGTATTTTATTTTTTATAGTATTTTTTATAGAAGTAATTTTTATAGATTTATTTCTTGTAACAATAACAGCATTAGTATATTATTTAGTACTAAAGTACTTTGATGGTGAAAAACTTAAGGATATAATAAATTTTATACAAATACTTTTAACTGTAATAATTACGATAGGATATCAATTTATTGGAAGATTGTTTGATTTTGAAAACATTAGTGGGGCGTATACTGCTAAAATAGCTCATTATTTTTTACCACCACTTTGGTTTTCAGCACCATTATCAATTGCAAAAAATAAACAATTAGATATAGGCATAAGTATATTAGCAATATTAGCAGTAATTGTACCAATATTAAGTATAATTTTATATTTTAAAACAGCAAAAAGCTTTGAAGAGTATTTGATAAAATTAAATGAAAATTCGCAAACATCTAATAAAGAAAAAGGGAAATTTACTTTAAAGTTAAGTAAATTTATATGTAAAAATAAAACAGAGAGAGCGTTCTTTAATTTTTCCTGTGAAATGTTAAGTAAAGAAAGAGATTTTAAACTTAAGGTTTATCCATCATTAGCTATGGGTGCTATATTTCCTTTGATATTTTTACTTATAAACATTGGAAATATAAACAATATAGCAAGCAGTATTCAAAGCATATCACAAGGTAAATCTTATTTTACATTTTATGCTTTAATAATGTTTGTATCACCAATGATAACAATGATCCAATTTTCCAAGGAGTATAAAGGTGGATGGATTTATAAGGCATTACCTATAGAAAATTATAACTTGATTTATAAGGGTTCAATAAAAGCCTGTATTTATAAATTTATTATGCCTGTAGTTATTCTAGACGGGATAATATACTTAATAATTTTCAAATGGAAATTTATTATACATTTAATTATAATGATTTTCGTTATGTTATTAATGATATTAATAGATTTAAAATGTATAGGTATAGGATTACCATTTTCTATGAAGTACAGTCCAAGTGAAAATAAAAAATCCCTAGGAGCGTATATGTTGTCGTTTATTATAACTGGGGCAATATGGGGAGGACACTATATTGCAACCACTATTTCCTATGGAATTTACGGATATTTAATAATAATATTTATTGCAACAATAATAAGTTGGCATTTAACATTTAAAAATAAAAACAATTCAAAAGACATAATTTCATAATTAAGAAATTAGCTAGTCATTGGTATCTACGTCATAAATAAGATATCAGAGGCTAGCTTTATTTATTATCAAGTATAATCTTATAGGGTTTCAAGTTGACTCTTAAAGTTATTCATTTATCAAATGAGAAAACTTAAATTAATATTTTTTTAATAACTAACAGATTATTTTAGTTAAAAGTTAAGAGTGAATAGTTGTGGTTATTACTACTCACTTCGTTCCTAGTAATTTTCAACGTACCTTTTTATAAATTTGTAAAGCAAATTATATTGATAGATTTTTTAAAATCATTTTCAGAAAGTGGTTGCCACTTTCATCCTAAATTCATAACTAAATATATTTGCACTTGTTTCCCTATAGCTTTAAATCTAAATAAAAAATAACGTATATTTTTATTTAAAATTTCAATTATATATTGTTCAAAATTTTACTATGCTCTAAAATAAAAAATGTAAATAATTTAAAAGAAAAAATATAAGAAACTAGGGGGGAGGAGGTTACCAAAATAAAACATAGGGTTTAAGATTTGGTAACTAGGATTAAAATGAATAATAAAAACAAGGGTATTGCTTTAGTATTAATAGCTACTTTATTTTGGAGCATGATGGGTATTACAAGCAGAAATTTATGTATTGCAGGGTTAGATGAAAAAAGCATATCATTTTTTAGAGCGTCTATAGCAACAGTATGCTTTTTACTATGGCTATTAAAAAATAATAGGCAAGCTTTTAAAATTGATATAAAGGGATTAGTAATATGTTCTTTTTATGGAATTGGTACATTTGCATTGTGTTTTATTGCATTTAACTTGTCTGTGTCCAAAATTCCAATATCAATAGCTACTGTACTAATGTTTACAAATTCTATATGGGTAACTATATTTAATGCAATATTTTTTAAAGAAAAAATAACAGTAAAAAAAGTATTTGTAATCATTTTTGCAATGATTGGGTGCTTATGTATAGCTAATATTTTAGGTGGGGAAAAAGTAAAGTTAGATATCATAGGAGCTGTTGCGGGGGTAGCTACTGGAATGTTATTTGCACTTCAGATTGTTATTCCTAGATTTTATATAGAAAAATATAAAAAAGATACAATGTTGATATATGGATTTTTAGCAGCTACATTGTTTTTAGCCATGTTTACTAATTTTAAGGATATAAAAGTAGCTGTTATAACTAATAATAATCCAATAGTGGTTATATTAAATATTTTATCAATCGGCTTTCTAAGTACATTTATATCAAATACATTTTATGTGAAAGCTACTGAGTACATAGATACAAGTTTAACTAGTATATTAGTTGCTTTAGAGCCAGTTTTAGGTAGTGTATTTGCATTTTTTATATTTGGTGAAATGTTAAATGGCATTCAAATAATTGGATCAATAATAATATTGATGTCTGCTATTTTTTTAGAGTATGATTTTTCTAGATTTAAAAAAAATAAGCAGATTAAAAGTTCTATATAATTAACTTCATTTATAATAAAAGAAGTATAATATTGTGTTATACTTCTTTTATTAATTAGATTTTAAGTATAGTTGTACTTATTTTCTCTTAACTTATAACAAAAATTTGATGTATAAATTTAAGTTTATATCCCTATATATAAGATAAAATACGTTATATTTGCAATAAATCAATAAAAGTAAAATTCATAAATTTGGTCTTAGAAAACATAAAAAATAAAATACATAGACTTAATTAAATTTTATAAAATAAGGAACGGAGCGTTATATGATGGAAATATTAAAAAATATATTAGATATAGAAAGATGTATAAAAGAAAATAATTTTGTAATATTATATTTTTCAAATGAAAGTTGTGAAGTTTGTAATGTGTTAAAAAGCAAAGTAGATAAAATAGTTAATTCTTATGAAAAGTTAAAAAGCTTTAAAATAGAAATAAATGATTGTAAAGAAGTTATTTCTAGATATGATATATTTGATATACCTACAGTGGTATTTTATATAGATGGAAAAGAAGTTTTAAGGGAAAGAAGATATATAAATTTAAGTGAATTAGATAAAAAAATTAATATATACTATAATTTATGTAATAGATAAAAAATTCATTTAGATATAAGAAATAGGAAATATATATATAAAAAGTTAATTTATATATATAACTATTTTAATATATGTTATAATTAATTATTGTAGAATAAATGTAAAATTAGTTATTTTTGTAGTACAATTGTCGTTAAATTTGTTGTTTTAAAAAATAAAGAGGATTCATCTTGAATATCTTTTTTTTTATGTGAAAATAGTTAACAACTTGATAAAAGTCTATAGTATAAATTAATAATAATTTACATTTGTGAAATGTTTTTTAGAAATAAAAAAAGGTATAATAGAGTATATTCAAAGGTCACAATTGGAAAAAAGTTAAAAATAAATATAATAAATTTATGGTATAAATTTAGGGGATATTATGTAGTTACGCGCTATAGAATCATTAATAATTTGCTTTACTTGAGTATTAAAAGTTATAGTATAATAGGTATGTAAATAGGTTATAAAAGCAAATGGTTTAGGAGGAATTATGAGTTACAATATTGCAATATGTGATGATATTAAGCTTCATAGGAAAGAAATTATAGATATATTAAAAGAAATTTGCAATAAGTCTATAATAGAAATTAATATAGATGAATTTGAAAATGGTGATGACTTAGCAATAAAAATAAAAGATAATCCATATAAATATGATATAGTATTTCTAGATATTATAATGAATAGCACCAATGGTATAGATATTGGAAAGTTAATAAAGGGTTATAATGAAAGACTTATATTAGTTTTTATAACTTCTTCTAAGGAATATGTTTTTGATGGATATGATACTGGAGCATTAAATTATTTATTAAAGCCAGTTAATAAGGAAAAGTTAAAGTTAGTTTTTGAAAGAGCTATCTGTTCAATAACTAAAAAAGAGGAAGACTACTTTTGTTGCAAGTATAAAGGGGTAATAACAAAAGTTCCTTTAGATGAGATAGAATATTTTGAAAGTATTAGGAGGGTGATGTTTGTATGTACAGATACAACTAGTAATACTTTCTATGGTAAGATATCTGAAGTTGAAGAATTTTTACCACATAATCAGTTTGCAAGATGTCACAAAGGATACATAGTTAATATAAAGAAAATAAAAGAAATAAATAAAGGGGAAATAACATTAGAATCTGGTAAAATTATACCTATAAGTAAAACTTATTTAGAAATTATAAAATTTAAATTTGTAGATTATTTAAATGATTGGTGTAAATAATATATTTAATTAAAAAGATATTACAATTTTAAATGATTCGGAGCATGTCTCACTATTTTAGGTATCCAAGTTTTGGAATGGATAATTTTAAAAGTCAACTTGGAACCCTATGTAAGGAAACAAGCTCCAAATTAAATTTATTTAATAACTTTAAAATATTTTTATACAAGATGCAGTGTTGAATTTTAAGTGATTCGGAGTATGTCTCACTATTTTGGGTATCCAAGTTTTGAAATGAATAAATTTAAGAGTTAACCTGGAACCCTATATGAAATATAAAAAACTATGAAGTTAGATATTATATCTAACTTCATAGTTTTTTTGAGGAAAGTTAAGAACAATCAATTTCTAGAGAATCATCAGGTTCATTTGAATTTATATAAATTAAAGATTTTTTTATAACAAAGAATGAAATTACAAGACATAAACCTTCAGAAATTATAGTTGTAAACCATATTCCAGAACCACCAAACATATTAATCATTACTAAAAGAACCATAGAAACCAATATAAGTCCCCTTGATAATGAAATTATAGTAGCATATATAGGTTTTTCAATGGAAGAAGAAAATCCAGAAATTAATATATTATAACCTAAAATTAAAAAGGAAAAAGAATATATTCTAAATGATTTTACCGAGTAAGAAAATAGCTCTAAGTTTTCTTTACTTATAAAAATGTTTACTATTTCATTAGCAAATATTATAGATATAGTAAATATTAAAATTGATGCAAAGGTTATTGCTTTAAAGGACATTTTTAAAAGTTGTTTAATACTGGTGTTATCTTCTTTTCCAAAATAAAAGCTAGATAGTGGTTGCATTCCTTGTGTTATACCAATCATTGTCATTAGAACTAAGGTACTAACGTAACATATAACGCTATAACTTACTATTCCATTTTCGCCTATATATTTTAAAATGCTTTGATTAAATAATAATATAACAACTCCAGATGTAAGTTCTGTTATAGCATCAGGGAATCCTATAAGTATTATTCTTTTTATAGTGTTAAATTTAAATTTAAATTTAGTTAGTTTTAGTTTAGAAACTTTTCTACAAAAATGACTAAAGAAAAATATTGTTGATATTACTTGTGAAATACCTGTTGCAACTGCAGCGCCCTCAACTCCTCTGTTTAGTTTTATGACGAATAGGTAGTCAAGAACTATATTAGTTATTGCAGAAAGAACAACTCCTATTATTGCCAAGTAAGGATAGCCATCAGTTTTCGTAAGAACTTCTAAACAATAAGAAACTATAAAAAATGTGTTGAAAACAATTATAATTTTAAGATATGAAATTACAAATGGTAAGGTGTTTTCAGTAGCACCTAAAAATAATGCAAGTTTGTCAATGTTAATATAGCTTAGTATGCTAATAGTTAGTGAGAATACAATCATAGCCACAAGGTTGAGGGTGAAAATTTCATTAGCATCTTTATTATTATTTTTTCCAAGGGAAATTGAAATTATTGTAGATGCACCGGTTGAAAAGAACATAGAAGATGCAAAAACAAAATTCACATAAGGCATAGCAATATTTACAGCAGCTAAAGCGATAGGTCCAACCACTCTACCAACAAACATACCATCAACCATAGTATAGATTGAGTAAACCCACATAGCTATTACTGAGGGGAATAAGTAATGCAAAAATTTTTTTCTTAGTGCCGACTTAGTGGCGACGGCATCAACAGAATTAGACATAAAAACACTCCTTAAAATTATTAAATTTTATAATAATATTTTTTTATTAAATTTATTTATAATTTAATAAAATATTATAAAATAATACTATAATAAAATTATAAACCTTGGTATAATACCAAGGTCAAGGATTACCTAAATATAATAATATTTAAGTGTATAACAATAGAAGTGGAGTGGTTATTAAAAAATAGTTAAAGTATAGATTAAAGTAATTTATATAGTAAATATAAAACTAAACATTGTACAAGCAAGTACAGGAGATATAGTTAAGAGGTGTTATTTTGAAAGATTATTATAAAATTGGAGAAATCTCTAAAATATATGGAATTGGAAGAGATTCGCTTATGTATTATGAAGAGTTAGGTATTTTAAAACCTATAAGAGATACTAATGGATATAGACTTTATAGCATAAGTGATATATGGAAACTAAATTTAATTAAAGAATTAAGAACATTAAATTTTTCTATGAAAAAAATAAAGGATTATATAGATAATAGAAACATAGAAATTACTAAGGAAGTTTTAAAAGAGGAAATACATATAATTGACAAACAAATAAAAGATTTAAGTAAACAAAAGGAAAATATAATTAATAGATTAAACAATATAGATAATGTAGTAAATGGTTGTGAACTTTATACTATAAAAGTTGTCTATATGAATGAAAGAAAAGCTCTTAAGCTTAATGGAGATATATCTAGAGATGAAGATGTAGACTTTTTAGTTAAAAAATTACAGAAAAAATTTGAAGAAAAATTTTATGTTTTAGGGAACAAAAATATAGGTGCTATATATGATTTAAATCAGTTAAAAGAAAACATATACAATCAGTATAAATCAGTATTTTGTTTGTTAGAGGACAAGGAAAAATCATATAATCTTTTACTTGAAAAAGGATATTATGTTACTTATTCATATAGAGGATCATATTGTACAAATAAAGAACACTTACCTAAGATTTTAGAATTTATAAAAGAAAATAATTATAAAATTAAAAGCGAGCCAATTGAAATATATAAAATAGATGTTCACGAGACATCATTAGATAATGAATATATTACTGAAATTCAATTTCCAGTTGAAAAATATTAGTAATAGGTAAAGCCGTAGTTTAAAAATTACGGTTTTATTTAATTTTAAGTTTTCTATTTATTTTAATTGAATTTTTTCTAGATGATTTTAAAAAACTATGTCTTTTGGAAACCATTAAGCATAAATTTTACTTTCTCTATATAGTGCCACTTTTTATTTAATAAGTATATATTATATTATGTAGAACTATATAATTTTAAGTATTTTCCAGTATGTTTTACTATTTTAGATATTCAAGTTTTTAAATGAATAATTTAAAAAGGCTATAGTTCTATGAAAATTTTAATTTGTTAATAGGTTGTATAAAAACTACTTATTAGCTTAGCTAAGGAGGAGTAGTATGAAAAACAAATTAAAATCTATACAAGGTAAATTAATGTTTATTATGAGTATAATTATAATTCTAATTGTACTTCTATTTAGCTTTATAATTATAGGATTAAGTAGTAATTTCTTTTCAGATAAAGTTACAGAAATATTTACTACAAATGTAAAAGGAGCTAGTGAGTCTATTCATCAGCTTATGGACAAGGAAGTAGGACAATTAGATAGCTATCAAGAAGGCTATATTCAATTAGTTATAGATAGTAACGGACAAGCTACTGATGAAAAGATAATAACTTTAAATAAAGAGATATTAGAAACATTTAATAATGAGAAAAAAAATAATAATTTTATAGAAGAAATATTTATAACTAATAAAGAAGGGAAAATATTACTTGCTACTAACCCAAGTATTATAGGCGAAAGCATTAGTAATGAAGAATTTTTTATAAAAACTATGGATAATGATGAAAAAAATATTTCTTCAGTAAAAAAATCTTTAATAAGTGATAATTTAGTATGTGTGGCATCTAAGCCCATAGTAGATAAAAATAATAAATTTAATGGAACTATATGTAAAGAAATAAAAGTGGAAAGTTTTACTGAAATAGTGGAAAAATTTAAGAATGATGGATTTTACAATTATTTAGTTGATAAAAATCATAATGTTTTATTCCATGAAGATAGGAGTTTAATCGGTAAGAGTATAAATCTTGATGCACTAAATGAATTATTAAACAATGGAGATATAAAAGATAATGGTTTATTTGAATATAAATACAATGGTGAAAAAAAAGTTTCTGCATATTCTAAAATAGATGGAACAGACTGGATTATGTTTTCAAGTGGATCTAAAAAAGATATGTTAGCTCCAGTTATGAATATGGTGGTTAAAATACTAATTGTATTTATAGTTGTTATATTTATAGGTATATTTGTTATGTATGTGTTTGGAAAAAAAATCACCAAACCTATAAAATTATTAAGCGGCAAAGTAAAAAAAGTAGCAGATGGTGATTTATCTATAAAGGTTAATGAGATTAATAGTGATGATGAAATTGAAATACTAGCTAATGATGTAAATAAGATGATAGAAAGCTTAAAAAATCTAATAGGAAGTTCTTTTTCATCTGTAGAGCAATTAGAAAAATCATCAACAGAATTAAAAAATATTAATGAAAATTTTAGAGAATCCAATGCTGAAATAAAGGCATCTATAGATGAAATAACTCAAGGAATAGTTGTTCAAGCAAATGATGCTGAAAAAGTAAGTTTAAAAACTCAAGCCTTAGAAGAAAAAATAGAATTGTTAGCAAATAAAAATTTACAAATGGAAGAACAAGGTAAAGAGGTCATGGATTCATTAAATGATAGCACATCAAAAATTAAGTTTTTAGCAGAAGCTAATAAAAATTCTATAGATAGCTTTGAAACAGTTAAAAATTCAGTATTAACATTAATAGAACAAATGAGTGATATTTCAACTATTGTGGTTACGATAAATAAAATATCTCAGCAAACTAATTTATTGTCATTAAATGCATCTATTGAAGCAGCTAAAGCAGGTGAAATGGGTAAAGGTTTTGCTGTGGTAGCAGAAGAAATTAGAGTATTATCTCATGAAACGGAAGATGCGACTGAAAATATACAATCCATAATTTCAGGTATAAATAAAGTAATAAAATCTACAGAAAAGGCTTTTGAAACTTCTAATGATTTAAGCAAAGAACAAGTAGAGTCATTCAATATGATGAGGCAATCTTTTTTAAATATGAATAAGTGTTTAAAAAATATGTTTGATGCTATGACTATTATGAATAATGAAATTGGAACAATTAATTTAACTAAAAAAGATGTTGTGGACTCTATAAATCAGGTTGCAGCAGTAGCGGAAGAAGTTGCAGCACTAGCAGAAGAAGTTAATAAATCTACAACAGATCAAACAGGATCACTTGAAATGATAACTCGAAGTACAGATGAATTATTAATACTATCAGAAACAATAAAAGAAACCATATCATATTTTAAGTTAGAAAATTAATAATATTTTTAAGCCATTAGAATAATATTATCCTGATGGCTTTTTGTGAGGATTTTAACATGGAGAATAAATTAATTATAAATTTTAATATGATTTTTAATAAAAGTTATGTGTTTATATTGTGAATTATCTTATAAGAGAATTAAAGATATAGATGAATATTGCTATCTAGTAAGATTTTAAATTCATATACAGTATAACAATGTTTTGCTATACTGTATATATAATAAATAAACATCTATAAAAAGGAGGTTTTTAATATGGAACAAGATTTAATTTCAAAAAAAGAACTTTTAGAATTAACAGGAATTTCTTATGGACAACTTTATAGATGGAAAAGAAAAAAAGTAATACCAGAAGAATGGTTTATGAAAATAGCAACTTTTACAGGTCAAGAAACTTTTTTTCCACGAGAAGAGGTTTTGGAGAGGATAAATAAAATAATAACATTAAAAGATGAAGTATCTTTAGATGATATGGCCAATATGTTTTCATCTAAACCAGAAAATTTTAAAATAAATGAAAAATTGTTATTAGAAAGAAAACTAGTTTCTGTAGCAACACTTACATTATATAAATATAATTTTGGTAATTGTTTGGAATTTAATTTTTCAGAAAGTGTTGCATTGAGTTTATTTGATAAATTACTTAAAATAAAAGGGATTTCTATTAATGATGTAGTTAGTATAATAGAGGATATAAAAGAAAGATTTGATGATATTCAATGTGAAGATTATAATTTGGTAATATTAAAAAAGAATAATTCAGAAGAATTGTTTATAATTTTTGCTAATGATAAAGTATTAGAGATTGGTGGGGTAAAAGTAGTTGAGGTTATAAACTTGAAAAATATAATAAATTCATTAAAAGAAATCTGGTTAGAAGATTAAATAAATTAATATATAAATTAATTTATTTAATTAAAATTATGAATAAAATTTAAAATATCAATTTAAATATAAAAATATTCAATAAAAGTGTTTACTAAAGAGAATGGTTAGCATATAATTGTTAATATAAGGAGGAATTTATAATATGTATAAAGTTCTTAGTAAGTGTCCTGTATGTAATCATAGTTTGAAAATTATTAAATTAAAGTGTAATAAATGTAATACCGTTATAGAAAATGAATTTATGTTCTCTAAGTTTGAATCTCTTTCAAAAGATCAGCTAAATTTTATAGAGGTTTTTTTAAAATGTAGAGGAAGTATAAAAGATGTTGAAAAGGAACTAGGTGTTTCTTATCCAACGGTTAGAGGAAAATTGGATGATGTTGTTGAGTCACTTAATTTAAATGTACCTAAAGAAGATGAATTTGTTAAAACATCGAGTAATAATGAAATTTTAGATATGCTTGAAAATGGGAAAATAACAGCAGAAGAAGCAATGAATTTATTAAAATAATTAAAGGGTTCTTAAAAGTATATAAGAACCTATTGAGATAATATACAGAAAATTCAAAAAAGGAGAGGAAAATATGCAAACAGAAATTTTAAGAGTTTTAAAAATGATAGAAGAAGGAAAAATTGATGCAGAAACTGGAGCAAGCCTTATAGCATCATTAAAAAATAGTGAAGAGGAAAATTTAGAAATTAAAGATGAATATGATAATAAGAATATATCAAAAAAATTAGATGAAACTCAAATACAACTGTTAAAAGAAGAAGGGGAGAAATTTATAGCTGAAACTCCTAAAAACAGTGAAATTATGTTGTATGTTTTTGTAATTTCTAATGATGGAGACAAAGTTAAAATAAAAATACCTATAAAATTTATAAAGTTAATGTTAGCAGCAACTAATAAAATTCCATCTATGTCAAAAGTTGAGGATAAGGTGGATATGGACTTAATAAGAAATGCTATAGATCAAGGAATTACAGGAAGAATTGTAGAAGTTGAAAGTGCAGAAGGCGATATTGTAATAGTTGAAATAAAATAAATTTATTTTGAAAAATGTTAATTAAAAAGTAATAAAGTAGGTAGAACTATGAAAATAATTATAAAGGAAAATATGGGGAGAAAATTCATTATACCAATTCCTATGTTTTGTATATCCATAGCTATAAACTGCATATCATTAGCTGGAAAGTATGGAAGGAAAAATAAAAATTCACACTCTAAAATAAATGAAGAATCATTAGAGATATTAAAAAACATTGATAAAAGAATATTAAAAAAAGCATTTAAAGATTTGAAAAAAAGTTGTAAGGGTATGGTTATAGTTGATATAGAAGAACATGACGGAAGCTATGTAAAAATTATAATATAAATTAAAATTTTAGCTTAAAGAATTAAATATTAGAATTTTAAAATGAAATTCTAATATTTAATTTTATAAAAAGGTATATTTTAGGGGGATTTTATGGGAGAAATTGTACAAATAAAAAATGTTAAGAAAACTTTTATAGTAAAGAAGAAAAAATTTTTTAAAACTATTGAAAAAACAGAATTTAAAGCTGTAAAAGATGTAAGTTTTAATATTAAAAAAGGGGAGATTTTTGGACTTTTAGGGCCTAATGGAGCAGGAAAAACAACTGTTATAAAAATGATAATGGGACTTTTAAGACCAACAGATGGAACAATAATGGTTAATGGAATAGATAGTGAAAAAGAGCAAATAAAAGCCTTATCACAGATAGGAAGTATTTTAGCAGGGGACAGAAGTGTATATTGGAAGTTGACGGCGAGAGAAAATTTAGAATATTTTGCAAGTTTGTATGGATTTAGTTCAAAAGAGGGGAAAGAAAGAACTGAAAAAATGTTGACAAAATTAGGTATAATTGATAAAGCAGATATGACGGTGGAAAAATTTTCTACAGGTATGAAGCAAAAGGTTGCATTGGGAAAGGCACTTATACCTGATGCACCAATAATTTTACTAGATGAACCTACTTTAGGATTAGATCCACAATCTGCATTAAACTTAAGAGACATAATATTGTCATTGAAAAATGAAGGTAAAACAATTTTATTAACTACACATTATATGGAAGAAGCAGATTTTTTATGTGATAGAATTGCAATAATTGATAATGGAGAAATTATTGCTCTTGATACACCAGATAATTTAAAAGAAAGCATCTCAGATATTAGCAGTTTAAAAATTGAGGTTGATAATGTAAAAGAAGAAATGTTAAAAGAATTACAGTTAATCAATTTAATAGAAAATGTTAATTCCACATATTTATCCAATAAAGGAACCTATGAAATATTAATCCACCATAATGATGACACAGATATAATACAGCCTATTTTAAATATATTAAATAAATTTAATACAAGCATTAGCAATATCAATGTTTTAAAGCCTTCTTTGGAGGATGTTTTTATAAAATTAACAGGCAAGGCTTTAAGAGAGTAGGTGAGTAAATATGAAAAGGCTTAAGGTAATAATGGCAATGGGGAAAAAGGGATTAATAGAACTCGTAAGATATAGAGATTGGATAATAGGATTAATTATTTGGCCGGCAGTGTTTCCTTTGGTTTATATATTAAATGCTAGAGTATTGTCTGGTAAAGATGGAAGTCTTGCTGGTAATTTTGTGAAAATTACAGGTTATTCAGATTTTAAAGGGTATATTCTTATTGGTTCACTAGTGTATATGTGGGTAAACATGACATTATGGAGTTTTGGATCATTTTTAAGAAGTGAACAGAAAAAAGGGACTTTAGAGTCTTTATGGATATGTCCAATAAATAAATTTGACATTATAATAGGTGGTTCAGTTGTAACGGTAATAAGATCATTTATATATGTATTTATATCTATTTTAGAATATAAAATTTTATATGGATTACAGTTAAAAGGAAATTTACTTCAATGGATAGTAATTTTTGTTGTAATTCTAATAGGAGTTATTGGGATTGGAAGCATATTGGCAAGTTTAGTCTTATGGGTTAAAGAAGCTAATGTAGCTGTTCATATAGTAAGAGGAATAGTTATGGTGTTTGCAGGTATATCCTTTCCTATAATTGTTATGCCAAATTTTATGCAAATAATTTCTAAATCATTATCATTTACATTTGGAATTGAGGCTGCAAGGGCTGTCATGTTAAATGGTAGTAGTCTAATTGAGACAATAGAACCATTAATGTTATGTCTAGTACTAGGAGTAATATATTTTATTATTGGAAGGTTAATATTTGTGATATTAGAAAGAAAGGTAAGAGAAGAAGGTTCACTATCACGATTTTAGGGGGATTTTTATGAGTTTTAAGCATGTATTAAGGGTTATAAAACAAAAAATTATAATAAGGGCAAAAATATATTTTAGATACCAATTAAATGTATTGATGATTTTTGTAATGCCATTAATATGGTTGACACCTCAAATATTAATGGCTAAAGGATTTGGAGGAACTGCTGGCTTTAAAGAATTTACCGGAAGTGATGATTATGTAGGGTTTATGGTTATAGGTTTTATGATAGCAGTTTATTCTTCAAATACTATGTGGTCTATAGGATATAGTTTGAAGGAAGAAATGTGGGATGGAGTTTTAGAGTCAAATTGGACAACACCGGTAAATAGAATAGTATTAGTTTTAGCTAATGCTATATTTGAATTTATAACTGCTACATTTCAAGTACTACTTGTTGGTGTTATTTGTAGATTAGCTTTTAATTTCAATGTCTTTAGTAAAGAATTATTAAAATGCATAATATTTTTGATACCATTTCTATTTTCACTTATGGGATTAGGTTTAATTGTAGCAAGTTTAGTTCTTATAATAAAAAATGAAAATACAGTAATAGATGTATCAGATGGAATAATTCAAGGATTTTCAGGATCAACATTTCCTATAGAAGTATTACCAAGATTTTTACTTCCTATAAGTTTTATTATTCCATTAACATATATGAATAATAGTGCAAGGGTACTGCTTATAGGAGAAACTCCGTTTATGGATTTAAAATATGAATTTTTAATATTAGTTATATCAATGTTTGTATTTCTATTTCTTGGAGTTTTAACTTTTAACAAAGTAGAAAAGAAATGTAGACAAGAGGGCCTATCTGGATACTAGATATAAAAAATTATAGTATAGGGGATGAATACATGGGAGAAATTAAACCAGTTGAAAATGAAAAAATTAAACTATGGAATAAGAATTTTTTCTTACTTTGGCAAGGACAGCTAGTATCTGTTTTAGGTGATGTTATATACACTATAGCATTAGACTTTTGGATTTTAGACGTTACTGGTTCAACTGCTATTATGGGGCTTTTAAGTGCACTAACAATGTTGCCAAGGTTAATTTTAGGACCTTTTGCTGGGGTGTTTGTTGATAGATGGGATAGAAAAAGGATTATAGTTATAACAGATTTTATTAGAGGTGTTTTTGTTACATTTGTCGGTATTGCAGCCCTTATGGGATTTATAAAAGTGTGGATGGTATTTATTGTAGGGATTGTAAATGGATTATGTTCTGCATTTTTTAATCCAACAGTTATGGCTGTTAAACCAGATATAGTACATGAGTCAAAGCTTGTTCAAGCAAATTCAGCAACTAGTTTAGCACAGTCAGGTATGGACATGGTTGGAAATGCAGTTGGAGGGATAATATACGTTGCAATAGGAGCGCCATATATGTTTTTATTTAATGGAATTTCATATATATTTTCTTCTTTTACAGAGTTGTTTATAGATGTTCCTAAGTTAATAAATAAAAAAAATAAAATTTCATTTAAAGAGGATTTTAAAGAAGGATTTAAATTTATATGGAATTTTAAAACCTTAAGGGATGTTTTTTTATGTGTATGTTGTATAAACTTCTTTTTTAATGCAGGAATGATACTATTTATACCTTATTTTAAAGAAAATAAATTTTTAGGTATAGAAAGATATGGATATACGATGACTATAATGGCTATGGGCATGGTTTTAGGAAGTATTTTATTATCAGTATTTAAGTTAAAGAAAAAGCATAAATTTTATATATACAAGTATTCTTTAACACTATGGGCAGTAGAAATTGTGCTTTTTCCTTTAATTAAAAATTATAATATAATTGTTTTTATAATGTTTACAGCAGCGCTTTGTATAGCCGTATTCAACAACATATTTAATAGTACAATGATTCTTGTTATACCGAAAGATAAAAGGGGAAAGGTTTCAGCCATAGCATCTACACTAAGCATGGGATTAATGCCTTTAGGAAGTTTAGTTGGAGGATTTTTAGGTGAAATAATGAAGATAAAATATGCACTTTTAGTACTATATGTAATGGGATTAGTAGTATCAATAATGTGTGTGTCAGTAAAAGGAAGTAAAGATATAATAGAATTTGAAGGTAAGGAAAATGATATTAAAAATTTAATTAATAATACAAATAATTTATATGATATGTAATTTAAGATAATTTAAATTTAAAATAGAGTATTGAATAAAGGGTGGAGTAATTTTGGGGAACACTTATTTAGAAGTAAAAAAAGAAAAACTTTGGAATAAAAATTTTTTATTATTATGGCAGGGGCAATTGGTATCTGCTTTAGGGGATATGTTATACATATTTGCATTAGAATTTTGGATACTGGATGTTACAGGTTCAACTACAATTATGGGACTTTTAACTACACTAACTATGCTACCAAGGATAGTTTTAGGCCCTTTTATTGGAGTGCTTGTAGATAGATATAATAAGAAAAAAGTTATAGTTATAACAGATTTTATAAGAGGTATATTAATTACAGTGGTAGGTATAAGTGCAATTATTGGAGTAATAGAGGTATGGATGGCTTTTGTGGTAGCAGTCATAAGCGGTATATGTGCTGCATTTTTTAATCCAGCAGTTATGGCAATAAAACCAGATATAGTACCGAAATCAAGACTTGTTCAAGCGAATTCAGCAACTAGCTTAGCTCAATCAGGAATGAATATGATAGGGAATGGGATTGGAGGAGTTTTATATATAACACTTGGAGCATCATATTTGTTTTTGTTTAATGGATTATCATATTTATTTTCAGCATTTACAGAAATATTTATAAGTGTAGAATCTACAGTTAATAAGAATTTCAAAGTAGATTTTAAAGAAGAATTTAAAGAAGGGTTTAGATTTGTATGGAAGTTTAAAACTTTAAGAAATATATTTTTATGTAATAGTATATTAAACTTTTGCTTTTCAGGCGGAATGATGTTGTTAAAGGTTTATTGTACTGAAATAAGTTTTTTAGGCGTTAAGGGATATGGATATTTAATGACAGTGTTTTCAATTGGAGCAATTATATCAAGTACTTTATTAACTATGATTAAATTAGAAAGAAAGTTGAAATTTAAAGCATATGTATGCAGTTTAATTATTTTTTCTATAACTATATTTTTTTTGCCATTAATGAAGAATTATGTTTTAATGATGATCATAATGTTTACTATGGCCTTTTTTAATAGAATATTTAATGTAATATTAGATAGTACTAAGATGTTGGCGATTCCAGCTAATAAAAGAGGGCAAGTTCTATCTATTTTACGTACTTTCTCTATGGGATTAGCACCATTAGGGACGTTAGTAGCAGGAATTTTAAGTGAATTTATTTCAGTTAAATATGTAATGATGTTATTATTTACTGTAGGAATTTTATCAATAATAACTTGTATACTGGTTAAAGGTAGTAAAACATTAGTTGAATATGAAGGACAAGACTTTTCTTTAGACGATTTAATTAATAATACAAACAAATTATATGATATGTAATTTGTGGCTATTTAAATGGGAATTATATCTTAAAGATGAAAAAATTAAGTGTTAGAAATTTGGAGAAATAGTGGTATGCTAGTAAACTAAGTACTTACAAAAATTGTTCTAAAATTCAGAAAAAATTAATAACAAATTTTAAAGTTAGTAAATACAATATAATTAACTTAAAAATGAAAGCTTGGACATTCTATCGTGTGATTGAAGGAGATTTGATTGTTTAGTTAAATTACAAGGTCAATTTTAATTAAAATACGAAGTTAAAAGCCATTTACAATTAGTTAAAAACACTTTATAGTATATATTACAATATAATAAGTGGTGCAGTATTCTAGTCGGGTAAGTATCTTTGAAGACGGGGCTAAAAATCCGTTGAAGAGCATATCGATGAAGTTCCTGGTGCTGGCTTGAGACGCCCAGTTTTGGGCTGGTGCTGGGAGTTAAGGTTGTGGGACAGACGCAAAGGCATGTGGTCATTGCTCCTACTTCCGTGGAGACCATTGTATGTGCTTTAGAAGAGATGTCTAAAGTACGGCAATGGATTAAACCTGTAATGTGGTGAGTTTAGCTATGTGCAGTGTAGCTTGCCTTGAGTGATATAGGGGGAGGTTAGGTTGAGATAACAATTCTAGGCCAAGAAGTGTTATTAATTGCTTACTGAAACCTATGTTGCAAAAGAGGATAAAAAGATACCCAACTGTTGAGGAAATCTCCTAGACTGTTCTAAAAGAGACATATTAGGGATTGTGGTGCGGACTAAGTGGTAATCTGGCCCTATGCATTAGCATAGATAAGATATTCAAAGGAAACTGCTAAAATGGCGACATTTTAGTTATCTTATGGGAAATCCTGCTAGACCTAAGCCGTAAAATTAACTTAATGTGTCACCACTTGTTTAATTGAAAATATTAATAATTTATAAGAATAAGTAATTGTAATTTTGAGTATTATATAAATAGATTTAAAAGTTAACTTTTTAATCCTTTAATTATGTATATTGAAAATTATAATTAAGTATATAAAAAATTAGGAGGATATAATTGGGCACGAGTAATAAAAATAAAAATTCAAAACAGGAAAATGGTGAGCGAAGATGGCTTATAACAATCGTTATAACAACTTTTGTTATAAGTGGAACAGTATCTTTAATATCAGAATCCACATTATCTAAGGTGAATGTATTAGTAGCTTTAGCAATATTATTTGGGATAATTCTTTTAGGTGTAGTATTTGATATTGTAGGTACAGCAGTTACAGCTGGTGACGAAACTCCATTCCATTCTATGGCATCAAAGCGTGTTCCAGAGGCAAAAATAGTTGTAAAATTAATTAGAAATGCAAGTAAAGTTTCTAACTTTTGTAATGACGTTATAGGTGACGTTGCAGGGATTATCAGTGGTTCTGTTGGTGTAGTAATAGTTTCTAAAATATTGCAGGCAAAACCTAATCTTAATCAAATATTAATTGCAGCTACAATAAGTGCTGTAATTGCAGCTATGACTGTCGGCGGTAAAGCTATGGGTAAAAAAGTAGCTATATCTAAAAGCAATGACATATTATTTTCAGTTTCTAAAATAATATATTTTTTTCAACTAATAGGAAAAGGTAAAAATCCTTTTAAAAATAAAAAATTAAATATTAAAAATAAAAAACAGTTAATACAGAAGTAGTTTATACAAACTACTTCTTTTTTATTGCAAAAAAGTAATAAAACTATCACAAAACAACTATTTTGTAAATAACATATTAATATATAGATTATAGAGTTATGAAAAATAAAATAGTTATTTTCTAAGCTTATAGTTTGGAGGTGAGAAAGTGTCCTCTATTGTTGATGTGAAAAATATAGGAATGAATTTCTATACTGTAGATGGAGAACTTAAGGTTTTAGAAAATTTAAGTTTTTCTTTAGAAGAAGGTAAAATTTTAGCCATTTTAGGTCCATCAGGCAGTGGAAAGTCAACACTTTTAAATATATTAAGTAATTTGTTAAAACCAACAGCAGGAGATATAAATATAAAAGGAAAAATTGGTTATATGTTTCAAAGAGATCATCTATTAGAATGGAGAACCATAATTGATAATATAACTATTGGACTTGAAATACAAAAAAAATTAAATGATGATGCTATGGAAAAGATAAATAAATTATTGAAAAATTATGGGTTATGGGAATTTAGAAATAGATATCCTAGAGAGTTATCTGGAGGAATGAGGCAAAGAGTGGCTTTAATAAGAACACTTTCTGTTGATCCAGATATTTTACTTTTAGATGAACCTTTTTCTGCTTTGGATTATCAAACAAGGCTTATGGTAAGTGACGATATATATAAAATAATTAAAAATGAAAATAAAACAACAATATTAGTAACACATGATATATCTGAGGCAATATCAATGGCAGATCAAGTTGCTGTTTTATCTAAAAGGCCGGCAAATATTAAAAATATATATGATATAGATTTAACAGTATCTAATGAAAAAACACCGCTTTTAGCAAGGAAAGCACCAGAATTTAAGGATTATTTTGATAATCTTTGGAGGGAGTTGGATGTTCATGAAAAATAATTCATCTCTTTCAGAATATGAAAAGTTTTTAAAGGAAAGAAAAAAGAATAAATATAAAATATTATTTTGGCAGATGTTTTTACTAGTTATGTTGTTAGTAATTTGGGAAGTTTTTGCTAGAGTAAAAATTATAGATACATTTCTATTTAGTAAGCCATCAGATATATATGTTTTATTTAAAGAATATGTTTCTAATGGTGAATTGTTTAAACACGTTGGCATATCTGTATGGGAAACAGTTTTAGGTTTTACTATTGGTACAGTTTTAGGAATTATAATTGCTATAATGTTATGGTGGTCTAAAACAGTAGCGAAAATATTAGATCCTTTTATGGTAGTTCTAAATGCACTTCCTAAAACCGCATTAGCACCTATTCTTATAGTTTGGGCTGGTGCTGGAATAAAAGGAATTGTAGTTATAGCTGTAACTATATCTGTGGTTACAACTATATTGTCAGCATATAATTATTTTATTAATGCAGATGAAGAAAAAATAAAAATGCTTAGAAGTTTTGGAGCTACCAAAAGTCAAATTCTCACAAAATTAATTCTACCATCTAATATAGGAAATATAATAAATATAATAAAAATAAATATAGGAATGTCTTGGGTAGGAGTAATAGTAGGTGAATTTTTAGTATCAAGATACGGAATTGGGTATTTGATAGTATATGGAGGGCAAGTATTTAGGTTAGATTTAGTTATGATGGGTGTTGTAGTACTAGCTGTATGTGCGCTTATAATGTACGAAGTTGTAAATGTAATAGAAAAAATTTATAAGTCAAAACAAAATGTGGATAATAATTAGTGATTCTTTTGACTTAATTAGATTAAAGAGGTTATGAGGTGAAAAAATTGAAAAGATATAAAAAGTTAATAGCTGTTTTAACCAGCGCTTTTATATGTTCAATGTTTTTTAGTGGTTGTGGAAAGAAGAATGAAGAGTTTACTAAAATAAAGGTTGCAGAAGTAACACACTCTATTTTTTATGCACCGCAATATGTAGCTATAAATGAAGGTTATTTTAAAGAAGAAGGATTAGATGTTGAACTTATAGCAGCACAAGGTGCTGATAAGACTATGGCAGCATTAATATCAGATGAAGTTCAAATTGGGCTGATGGGGCCAGAAGCATCTATATATGTTTATAATCAAGGAAGTAATGACTATGCAATAAATTTTGCTCAACTTACTAAAAGAGATGGTAGCTTTTTAGTTGGAAGAGATAAGGAAGATAACTTTAAATTTGAGAATTTAAAGGGAAAAGAAGTACTTGGTGGCAGAAAAGGTGGAGTGCCTGAAATGACATTGGAGTATACAATCAAAAATAATAATTTTAAAATCGGAACCAATAAAGAAAATGGGGAAGTTAATGTTAGAACAGATATTCAATTTAATGTTATGGCAGGTTCGTTTACAGCAGGAGAAGGAGATTATGTAACATTATTTGAACCATCAGCAACATCCCTTGAAAAGCAAGGACAAGGATATATTGTTGCATCAATTGGAGAAGAGTCAGGAGAAATACCGTATACAGCTTATTCAGCAACAAATAAATATATAAAAGAAAATAAACAAACAATACAAAGTTTTACAAATGCAATATACAAAGGTCAAATATACGTACAAAATCATAGTGCAGAAGAAATTGCAAAATCAATAGCACCATTTTTCAATGATATGAAGATGGAGGATATAGTAACTGTTGTGAATAGATATAAATCAATAGATGCTTGGTGCCAAAATCCAATACTTGAAGAAGAAAGTCTTAATAGATTGATGGATGTAATGGACATGGCAAAAGAATTAGATAAAAGAGCTCCATATGAAAAAATAGTAACAAAAACTTTTGCTGAAGAATCTATAGAAAAAGTTAAATAGTATATATTTAGACAAACTGATTAGTTTAAAGTTTATTACAAATTTGAATTAATCAGTTTTTTCTATTTTAAAATAGAAAACTAGACTTACTTATTAGACATAATGTAAAAATAGACATATAATCAAAGTAAATAAAAATAAGGTTAAATTTTGGAGGGATTAGTATGAAATATAATTTTGATGAAATTCCTAATAGAATAGGTACTAATTGTGCTAAATGGGATAATCGCAGAGCTATATTTGGAAGAGATGATGTAATTCCTATGTGGATTGCAGATATGGATTTTGGGGTAGAACCAGCTATAGTTAAAGCTATGGAAGAAAGATTAAAACATGAAGTGTTTGGTTATACATATTCACCAGATTCTTACTATAAGTCAGTAATTAATTGGATGCAAAAAAGGTTTCAATGGAAAATAGAAAAAGACTGGATAAAATTTACGCCAGGAGTGGTACCAGGAGTTAATAGTATTATTGCAGCATTTACAAAACCTGGTGACCAAGTTATTTTACAGACTCCAGTTTATCATCCGTTTTATAGATTAATAAAAAATAATGATTGTGAAGTTTTAGAAAACCCGTTAGTTTATGATGGTAGTAATTATAAAATGGATTTAGAAAATTTAAAAAAAATAATTACAGACAAGACAAAAATGATAATTCTTTGTAGTCCACATAATCCAGGAGGTAGGGTATGGACAATGAAGGAATTAAAAGAGTTAGGTGAAATATGTATAGAAAATAATATACTAGTTGTTTCCGATGAGATTCATGGTGATATAGTATATAAACCAAATAAGCATACTGTATTTGCACAAATAAATGATGAATTTGCAAACAATTCAATTATTTGTACAGCACCAAATAAAACATTTAATATTGCTGGTCTAGAAACAGCTAATATAATCATACAAAATGAAAAATTAAGAAAACAATTTGAAATTCAATTAGATAAGCATTGTATACATGGTCCTAATATAATGGGGGCAGTAGCTTTAGAAGCTGCTTATGTTAATGGTGAACAGTGGTATAATCAATTAATGGATTACCTAAATAAAAATGTAGAATTTGTACTAAATTATTTTGAAAATAAAATTCCTAAGATAAAAGTTCAAAGACCACAAGGCACATACTTATTATGGTTAGATTGCTCCCAATTAAATATGAGTAATGATGAATTAAATAAATTTTTTATAAATAAATGCAAAGTAGGATTAAATAATGGAAAGATGTTTGGACACGCAGGAGAACAATTCCAAAGAATGAATATAGGAACTAGTAGAAAAATTATAGAAGAAGCATTAAACAGAATAGAAAATGCAATAAATAGTTTATAATTTAATTGTAGCTGTTTAAAATAATAGTAAGATGTTGTTTTAAACAGCTATTTTCTATTATAAATTTAATGTTAAAAGTATAATAGAATAAGTAAATTTCTATTAAAAATATGTATAATTACTTATAAACTATATAGTAAGTAAGGGTGAGGTGTCATTATGAGTAAAATATTAATAGTTGAAGATGAAAAAAAACTTAGAGATGTTATGAAACTATATTTAAATAAAGAGGGTTATGAAATTATATGTGCAAAAGATGGTTTTGAAGGAAATGAGCTTATAGAAAATGAAACTTTTGATCTTATAATTTTAGATGTTATGATACCTAAAAAAGATGGATGGTCTTTGTTAAGAAAATCAAAATCATTAAATTCTAAAGTCCCTGTAATCATGATAACTGCTAGAGGGGATGAGGAAGATAGAATATTTGGATTAGAGTTAGGTGCAGATGATTATATGGTAAAACCTATAAGTATGAGGGAACTTGTATTAAGAGTTAAGCTTAGAATTAATACAATTAAGGAAAATAAATGTGAAAATTTTAAGATTGATAATCTGATAGTTGATGTAGAAAAACATCTAGTAAAGGAGTTTGGTAGTATTATAACTTTGACACCTAAAGAGTTTGATTTAATGACTTTTTTGATTAGAAATATGAATATAGTGTTTAATAGAGAACAACTTTTAGAAAAGGTATGGGGATATGATTTTATAGGAGATTCTAGAACGATAGATACTCATGTTAAAAATTTAAGAGAAAAAATAAAATATTTTAATGAGAATTTAAAGACAGTGTGGGGGGTAGGTTATAAACTTGAAGACAGGAACGAATAAAATAACTAAGAGAATTTTAAAATACTTTTTATTATCCACAGTTCTTGTTATGGGACTAGGATATATTTTTTCAACAGTTCTTTTAGGAAAAGTATACATAAAGCAACAATATAATGAGTTAGAAAAGATAAGTGGTCAAATAGAATCAGAATATAAAATGTATGGAACATATAGTAGTTCGTTAGTATTAGGAATAATTAGTGAAGGTGGTAATTCACATTGTTTTGGACCTGGGAAAATGATGTGGTTAAATAAAGTAGATGTAGAAAAGTTGAAAGAAAAGGACACTTTAGTTACTAATAAAAGAGAAAAATATTTAACATATAAAAAACCTACAGATTCTGGATACATAGTTGTAATGAAAAGTTATTATGATACAAAAGAATATATAAATTTAATATATTTAATTTTAGCTATTATATTTATGGTTTCTATTATAATATCAAATCCATTAGCTATTTATCTTGGAAGAAGATTTACAAAGCCTATAATAGATTTAAAACAGGCTTCAGATGAAATAGCAAAAGAAAATTTTGATGTACATATAAATGTCAAAACAGGAGATGAAATAGAGGAGTTGGCACAAAGTATTAAAAAAATGTCTAAGGAAATAAGCTATAAATATAATTTGCAAAGGGAATTTATAGCTAATGTCAGTCATGATTTTAAAACGCCCCTAAGTATTATTAAAAATTATAGTGAGGCAATAGGTGATGAATTAGTAAAAGGAGAAGAGGTAAAAGAATATAGTGAAATCATAATTGAAGAAGTTGATAGGTTAAACAGGTTAGTATCTGAAATATTACAACTTTCAAAAATAAAAGAGGGCAAAGTTAATATGAATTTCGAAAGAATTAGTATTACTCATATTATAAAGGAATGTGTAAAAAAGATTAGTTTTATGAGTAATGATAATTTTGAAATAGCTGTTATAAATAACTTAAATAATGATATTTTTATAAAAGGTGATGAAATTTACTTATATAGAGTAATTTATAATTTAATAGATAACAGTATAAAACATAGCTGTGGAGATTCTATAAAAATAATATTAAAAAATGTAAGCGATAATGTAAAAATAAGCATAAGAGATAATGGGAAAGGAATAGATGAAGAATTTATAGGTGAAGTTTGGGATAGATATTTAAAAAATAAGAGTAGTGGAGGAATGGGAATTGGGTTATCTATTTCCAAAGAAATATTATTAAAACATGAATTTTCATATGGTGCTAGAAACTTAAAAGAATCTGGAGTAGAATTTTATTTCATAATCCCTAAAGATAAAGTGCTTTAATTACAATTTTCACAAATTCATCACAAATTAAACAAAAAAGTATTAAAACTTATAAGTATTATTATATTAGAGAATATGAATTTAACTTATAGGAGGAATTTAAAATGAAAAAAATAATATTATCATTAGTTATGGCAACAACTATGACTTTAGGTGCTACAGGAATGGTTTTTGCAGGGACATCAAATAATGTTGAAACTAAGAGTCAAAATATGCAATCTGAAGTAAAAAGTGAAATTGCACCAGTGAAGATAAGTGATGGGGCTGAAACTCCAACAGTGGAAGAAAACACGAATGATCAATGTTATTATGGAGGAGATAAGGAAAATTGTCCTCAAAATAGAGAAAATTGTGAGCAAAGTAGAGGAAACTGCAAACAAAATAAAGGTAATTGCAATGGAGATGGTGCTAAAATTAGAAATGGAAATGGAAATGTAGAACAGGGAGCATAAAATTAAAATAAGAATGATATAGATTATAAAATAATATGTAATAAAAATAACCTTGCTAAATTTTAGCAAGGTTATTTTTATTAATATTACAAGGCTGTAATATTTATGAAATCTAAATCAATATTTAAAATTATAAATCCATATTAAAATAAACTTGTAATAAATTAAAAAGTTAAATTTAAGTTATTAAATAAAATTTCAGTATAGTTTGGAGGAATAAAAAATATGAAGAAAGTAACAATAGTTTTATTATCATTAGCTGTAATAGTAATAAGCTCTGGGCTATTTGTAAGAGAAATGCTATTTCCTATAACAAATATAGATGTTATAAAGGAATGTGGAGAAAATTACAAAGTAGATCCAGCTGTTATAGCGGCTGTTATTCATTTTGAAACAAATTTCAAAGAAACACCTTATAAAAAAGGAAGACCGTCTGGACTTATGAATATAACAGATGAGTCAGGTATGGAAATAGCAAAAAAGGCAGGAATAAAAATTGAAAACAAAGCAGATGTAGCTAAGGCAGAGAATAATATAAGATTAGGTTCATTTTATATATCAGAAAATTTTAATGGTAAAGATCTTAAGGAAATGATGGCAAATTGGATAAGTAGAAATGGTGAAGTTGAAGAACAAGATAGGTCATATGCAAAAAAATACTATGGAGATAAAATTGAAAAAAGAGAAAAAATATATAAATTTTTATATCCATCATTAAAATAACTATAAGGAGAATGGTTAAATGAAAAGCGTATTAGAAATTAAAAATGTTTCAAAAGTATATAAAACTAAAGGGACTAGTTATAAAGCATTAGAAAATATAGATTTGCAAATCCTAGAAGGAGAGTTTGTAGGTGTAATGGGACCATCAGGGGCAGGGAAAAGTACATTATTAAATATAGTATCGACTATAGATAAACCATCTCATGGCGAAATTAAAATTGAGGAAAAAAATATTACTGATTTAAATAATAAAGAATTAGCTAAGTTTAGAAGAGAAAACTTAGGATTTATATTTCAAGATTTTAATTTGTTAGATACATTAACTGTTAAAGAAAATATAGCATTACCTTTAGCTATAAGTAAGGTAAGTGTTAAAGAAATAGAGTTAAAGGTTATGGAAACATGTAAAAGATTGGGAATAGAAGAACTATTAAATAAATACCCAACTGAACTTTCAGGAGGACAAAAACAAAGAACAGCAGCAGCTAGAGCAATAATATCACAACCATCTATTATACTAGCAGATGAACCTACTGGAGCATTAGATTCTAAGTCATCAAAAGAACTTTTAAATTCCTTAGAAAGTTTAAATGAAGAAAGAAAAGCTACGATAATGATGGTAACACATGATCCAGGTGCTGCAAGTTATTGCAAAAGGGTAATTTTTATAAAAGATGGTAAGCTTTATAAAGAAATTCATAAATCCTCAACAAGAAAAGTATTTTTTCAGGAAATAATCGATACTATGGCTTTAATTGGTGGTGATTCTACAGATGATATTTAATATAGCAAAAAATAATGTTAAAATGAATTTGAAAAATTATATTGTTTATCTTGTTTCTATAATAGTATCAGTATCAATATTTTTTATATTTAAATCTTTAGAATTCAATGAAGTAATAAATAGTATGTTAGAAGGAAGTGTTAAACTTAGCACAGGTTTTAAAATGTCATCTTACATAATATTATTTTTTTCTGCAATGTTTATATGGTATTCTAATAACTTTTTTCTAAAGAAAAGAAAAAAGGAAATTGGATTATATTCTCTTTTGGGAATTGAAAATGAGAGTATAGGTAAAATGTTGTTTTTAGAGACTTTCTTTATAGGTATTATAGCATTAATAATAGGAATTTTATTAGGAGCTATATTTGCAAAATTTGCAACTGTTATTCTAATAAAGATGATTGGACTTAGTATACCTATTGGAAAGGTAATAACAAGTAAAGGAATAATAAACACAATTATAGCATTTATTATAATCTTTATTTTAGTTTCTATTATTAGTGGAAGGACTATTTATAAATTTGAACTTATAGATTTATTTAAAGCAGAAAGTAAAAGAGAAGTTGAGCCAAAAGCCTCAATGATAAAAGCAGTATTATCAATAATACTTATTTTGTTTGGATATTTTAACTATTTAAATCTAATAAACTCTTCAAATGAAGAATTATCACTGATATTAATATTGGTATCAATAACTACTGGAACGTTTATGTTATTTTCATCTTTATTAGTACTTTTAATAAAGGCTAGAAAAAGGAATAAAATATCGTATTTTAAAGGATTAAATATGATAGTAACATCTAAGTTATTGTTTAGAATAAAAGGAAATTCTAGAGCTTTAGCATTAATAGCGATTTTAAGTGCAACAACTATAACAGCTATGGGTGTAAGTATAAGTTATTATGATAAGTTTATCGGAAAGTTTAATGATATGTATCCATATTCATATATGACATCTATAGATAGTAAGTCATTAGACCGTGATATTACAAAATTTATACAAGAAGAAAATAATACTAAATTTTTAGGAAGTACAAAGGCTGAATATGTTGAAGTTGAAGGTGAAGTAGATTTACAACAGTCAAATTTCAATGTGATATCTGAAAGTGATTTCGATAAGATAAATAATTTAAGAGAGAAAAAATATGAAAACATTGATTTAAAACCAGGTGAATGTTTATATTTTTATGAATTTGGAGACAGTGCATCTAATAAAGAAGAGCCTAAAGAAATAAATATAACAAATGATAATACTAATTTTGAAAATTATACTATAAAGAAATATTATAAAAATAATTTAATAAATGAGCATATGTCATTTGAAACCATTATACTAAATGATACAGATTATAATAAAGTAAAGAAAATTGGGGAGTTACAAAAATTAAATATATACCAACTTTCTGATAATAAAAATATAGAAATGTTAGATAAAAAAATTGATGATGCAATAAACGAAGAAGTATTAAAAAATAAAGACGATAGAAGTGATATATTTATATATTCATCTTACTATAAAAACTTTAAGGAACAATCCACATCTATTTCTGGAATGTTATTTATAGGAATATTTGTAGGGGGAGTATTCTTAGTTGCAATGGGAAGCATAATATTTTTCAAACAAATTTCAGAAGCAACAGAAGAAAGTGGTAGATACAAATCTTTAAGAAAGATAGGAGTTAGTGAAAAAAGTATAAAATCTACAATATACAAAGAAGTTGCATATGTATTTATAATGCCTTTAATTGTAGGAATATTGCATAGTGCTGTAGCAATTTCATATATAGCAAAAGCTTTTAATCAAAATACAGCTTTAATTGAATTTCAAGTATTAATTCCATACATTGTGATATACATGATATATTATATAATAACTTCAAATAATTATTATAAAATAATAAGTGAAACTGAATAGAGGTAAGGTTTAAAATAGTAAATTAAAAACTATTGAAATAATTTTACGAAAATAATAGATAATATAAATAAGGTATGTTTAAAATAGACATACCTTATTTATAATAATATTGTATTTTTATATTATTATAAATAAAATTTATGAAATGGAGATAATGGTATGTCTTATAAAATAATGGTAGTAGAGGACGATTTAAAAATTGCAACATTGTTAAGTGAATATATTGAAAGGTACGGATATAGTGTTTTTAAAGTTGAAAAATTTGATGAAGTTATGGAAATTTTTAATAGAGAAAATCCTAATTTAGTTCTTATGGATGTAAATTTACCCAAATTTGATGGGTATTATTGGTGTAGTAAAATAAGACAAAAATCACTATGTCCTATAATATTTATATCTGCTAGAGACAGTGATATGAATCAGATAATGGCTATAGAAAGTGGTGCAGATGATTACATAGTTAAACCATTTAATTATGAAATTGTAAGAGCTAAGATAAAAAGCAATTTAAGAAGAGTATATGGAGAATACGCATCAACATCAAATGAAAGAATTGTAAATTTAGAAGGACTAATGCTATACCCAGAAAGATTAGAACTGGAATATAAGGAGAATAAGGTTATATTAAGTAAAAAGGAGTGCGAACTTATAGATTGTCTTATGAGCAGTTATCCTAAAATTGTATCTAGAGATGTATTATTAGAAAAACTTTGGGATGATCAATCCTTTGTAGATGATAATACACTAAATGTAAATATAACAAGATTAAGAAAACGATTGTTAGAGCTTAATATAGAAAATGTTATAGAAACTGTTAGGGGGGCAGGATATAGGATTAATATAAGTTGGAGGCAATTAGATGAAACTGTTTATAAAAGATAATTTAGGGTTTGTTTTGGTATATTTATTTAGCTTTGTATTAATATTTGGTTGTGACTTAATTTTTGATGGACTTAATACTGTAAATAACAAAATGTATTTTGTTATTCTAAATATGTTTATAGTTTTAATTTATATGGTTTGTAGATATTTTAAAAATAAAAAATTTTATAAAGGATTGTCTAAAAGTTATGTAAATTTTGAAGAACTAGTATCGGAGTTTGGAGATTCTTATTTAGGACAAGAATTAAATAGAATCAGTAATGAAATGTACGGATTTTATCAAGGTGAAGTTTATAATCAAATAAAAAGGCAAAAAGAACAATTAGATTTTATGAATCAATGGGTTCATCATATGAAAACGCCGATTTCAGTAATAAAACTATATATGCAAGAATATGAAAGAGAAGAATTTATATTAGATATAAAAAGTGAAGTTGATAAATTAGAAAGAGGATTAAAATTAGCTTTATACAATGCTAGAATAGAAGATTTTAAAAATGATTTTTCAATAAAACAATTTCCGGCAGAAATTCCTATAAAAAATGCTATAAATACTTTAAAAAGTTATTTTATAAAGAATAAAATTTTCCCTAAAACTAGAATTGAAGAGGGGTTAATTATAAATAGCGATAAAAAATGGATAGAATTTATATTAGAACAAATATTAATAAATAGCATAAAATATTCACAAGGTAAAGGGAAATCTGTAGAAGTTATAGCTGAGAAGGAAAATGATAGAGTGAAAATTCAAGTCATAGATGAAGGTATAGGGATATCTAAAAGTGATATAAAAAGAGTTTTTGAGGCTTTCTATACAGGTGAAAATGGAAGAACTTATGGTGAATCAACAGGAATGGGATTGCATTTAGTAAAAGAAGTGTGCAATAAATTAGATCACCAAATATATATAGAGTCACAGCAAGGAATTGGAACTAAAGTTATTATTATAATATAACGTTTTGAGGTGGTAACTTGAATTTAATAGAATTAGAAGGGGTTTATAAAATTTATAAAAAAGGTGAATTTGCTATTAAAAATTTAAACTTTAATTTAGAAAATAATGAGTTTATAGCTGTTATGGGACCTTCAGGCAGTGGTAAAAGTACTTTTTTAAATATTTGCTATGGTATGACAAAACCTTCTGCAGGAAAAGTAAAAATATATAATAAAAATATTAGTAATTTCTCAGAAGAAGAAATAACAATATTTAGGAGGAATAACTTAGGTTGTATATTTCAAGATTTTAGATTATTGGATTATTTAAATGTAAAAGACAATATAATTTTACCATTAACATTTTTAAATAAAAAGAATGGTGAAATGAAATCTAAATTGAAATTTTTAAGTGAATTTTTAAATATAAAAGACATATTGCATAAAAACATATTTGAAATTTCAGGAGGAGAAAAACAAAAAGTAGCTATAGCTAGAGCTTTAATTACAGAGCCTAAAGTTTTATTTGCAGATGAACCAACAGGAAGTTTAGATTTTAAAAGCAGTGATGATGTAATGAAGTTAATGAAGAAGATACAAACCCAAATGAATACAACTATATTCATGGTTACTCATGATCCTTATATTGCAAGTTTTTCAAATAGAGTTATATTTTTAAGGGATGGAGAAATTTATAATGAAATATATAAAGGAGAGAATAATAAGCAATTTTATAGAGAAATATTAGATGTACTTTCCTTTCTAGGAGGGAATGACTATGAATTTTGAAAAAATCTTATTTAAAAGTACTATAAGAAATTTGAAATTATATTTATACTATTTAATTAGCAGTTGTGCAGCTGTTTTTATATTCATTATAACTTCAGCTATAATAAATCATCCTGTATTAATAGAAAGTGTACAGGGTGATTTACGGTTTAATATTAGCTATATAAAATTTGAAGTTATTTTAGTATCTATATTTTTTATAATGTATTCATTAAATACATTTATAAATATGAGAAAAAGAGAATTTGGAGTATTAATGGCACTAGGTGTAGACTATAAAGATTTCTATAAGTTTTTTATGATAGAGAATTTAATAGTTGGTGGAAGTGCAATAATTATTGGTGTTATATTAGGGGTTGTATTTTTAAAGTTTTTTCTTATAATTTTTAGTGCTATTACCAAAATAGAAAGTATGAATTTTTATTTTCCAACTTATGCAATAATAGAAACTGTTTTATCTTATACCATAATATTTATTTTAGCTTACACTATTAATTGTAACAAAATTTTAAGAAAAGGATGTGATGAGCTTTTAATTGATAATAAAAAAACTGAAGCTTTAAATAAATGGAAAGTTTATACTTCTATAATAATATTAATACTTATGATATTATTACATAAATTTAATTCACATATTGAAATAAGCCCTATTTACATTTTTATTGAATCTTTTACCATAGCTATTATAAATTTTATATTATTAAAATATTTAATTCCTTATTTTTTACATTTATTATCTAAAATATATTTTATAAAAATAAAAGGTAAAAATATAATACTACTATCATCAATTAAAGAACGTTTCATTAATATGTCTAATATAGTAATTTTAGCAACAATTCTTTTAACTGTAACCTTTGCTATAATATCTATGCTATATACGGATGCTATGGTAGTAGCAAAAAATTTAGAAGTTGAAATTCCTTATACATATTGCATTTTCATAAATAATAAAAGTGAAACAATTCCCTTTGAAAAAGATTTAGATAATATATTAGAAAAAAATGATTTTAGTTACTATAAAACTAAATATAAGATACTGAATTTAAATGAGCATATTTCATTTATAAGTAATGAAGATTATAATAAATTAGCGCTGCAATATGGAAAGTCTGAAATCAGTGTTAATGATGATGAGGTTTATAGTGTTCCCTTATTTAAAGAGGAAATTACAGAAGATTATGTACCGGTTAATGGTAAGAAGTTAAGTATAAATAAGAAGGCTATACCTAATATAACATATGCAATTAGTGCTAATGATTTATATGTTATTTCAGAAAATATGTTTAATGAATTAAATGGAAAATTAAACTATCTTAGTTGTATAGCATATGATTTGCCTAAATGGACAGAAGCTACTAAAATAATTGATAATATAAGAGAAGAATATTATAAATATGATAAAGAAGATACATTTTATATGATATCAAGAGTAAGTAGATATTATGATTCTATATCTACAAATAAAATATCCATATATTTCTCTACCTTAATTTGTACACTAATTTATTTTATGGCGTTAAGTTTAGTTTATATTAGATTTTATAATGAAGTTATATATAATAAAATTAATTTTAGAAATTTAAAGAGTATTGGTGCAACAGATAAAGAAATAGAAGAAATAATATCAAGAGAAATGGCATTTATATTCTTTGTACCGTATATATTAGCATTTTTAAATGCATTTATGTTTATGAAATTTGCAAGTATGATGTATTCTATAAGTATATTAAATCAAATTGTAATAATATTTACTGGAATATTTATAATAAATATAGTGTATTTTTTATTTTGGAGATTTAAAAGTATTGAGGAATTAAAAAATAAAGTATCATAAAATGATACTTTATTTTTATATAAATCCTGTAATTGAAAAGTTAAAATTTAGTTTATTACAACATTGTAATTTAAATGAAAGCAGTTTAAATTTGAGTTAATTAATAAATGCAATAGAATATTTTTAGAGAAAAATAAATTTTTAGGAGGATATTCATGGATGCATTTGCAATTAAAATTATAGCAATGATATTAATGGTATTTGATCATGTAGGAAGTAATTTTTCAGGGATGCCTATGTGGTTTAATTTTATAGGGAGAGTGGTTTCACCTATATTTTTTTATTTTATAGTAGAAGGGTTTTTTCATACCAAAAGTAAAATTAAATATATGGGGAGGTTATTTGGGTCTGCATTAATTATGCAAATAATAGGAGTAGTATTTCATATCCACAACAATATATTCTTATCCTTAGCATTAGCTGTATTATTAATGTATGTAATAGACTATACTAAAAATAGCAAAAAATATATTTTAGGGATAGTATGTTCATTAGCAGTTATTGTTGCATCATTTTTTACAGAAGCTTCAATATTTGGAGTTGGAATGACTTTAATATTCTATTTTTTAAGGGATAACAAAATTATTATGTCTTTAACTTACGGCATATTTTCATTATTAATATGTGGTGTTTTTTCAGCTATAGGTAGTGGAAATGCTTATGAACAGTTAATTATGAATGATCCACAATGGATGATGGTATTTTCAATAATTTTTATACTTTTATATAATGGTAAAAGAGGAATAAACAATAAATTTAGTAAATATTTATTTTATATATTTTATCCGTTGCATTTAGTTATAATAAAAATTATAGCAATGTTTATATAAAATTTTAAATATGATTAAATTTGAAAAAACATAAAAAGTTACATACTTTTTATGTTTTTTTATGATTATAATTAAAAAAGTATTATAATATATGAATAAATGTCGATATATTGAAAGAAAGGTATATAATAAGAGAAAAAATATATATAATATTATAGAGTAAATAGCTATGGAAAAAAAAGTGTGTTTAATAGAATTGAGGAGGTTAAAATGATTTCATTTGAGCAAGTTACAAAGATATATGACAAAGAAATTGTTGTTGAAAATTTAAATTTGGATGTTATAGATGGAGAAGTAACTGTAATTTTAGGGCAAAGTAAAAGTGGAAAAACTACGATTTTAAATATGTTAAATAGGATAGTAATTGAAGATTTGGGAGAAATATTCATAAATGATGTTAATATAAGTGACTTTGATATAAAAACTCTTAGATTGAGTATAGGATACATAAATAAAGAGGTTGGATTATTTTCTAATATGGATATAAGAAAAAATTTAAGCATAGTTCCTAAAAAATTAAATTGGGATAATGAAAAAATTGATACTACATTAAATGAATATTTTTCTATTTTAGATTTAAATTATTATGAATATAAAAGTAAAAAAGTATATCAATTAAATATAGAAGAAATTCACAAAATAGGTCTTATAAGGGCTTTTTTAAATGATGGCGATATTATTATCATGGACGAGCCTTTTAAAAATTTACAATCAGAATCTAGGCTTATGCTTTCAGAATGTCTTTTAAAATTACATAAGAAACTAGGTAAAACAATAATATTTGCTACAAATAATTTAGAAGAAGCTATAAAAATTGGAGATAGAGTAGCTGTTATAGAAGAGGGAAAACTTAAAAGTTTTGACAAGGCGGATAAATTAATGTCTAATTTCAAAGTAGATATTTTAAATGATGGAAGTTCTGCTGATTTATATATTAACATGCTATCTAATATGATAATTGAGGATTACATGATACCAAAACTAGGAAAAGACGTAAGGGAAAGAATTTCTCAAAATAAAACATTAAAAGATGCATTAACATTTATGCTTCAAAAGACTGTATATGATTTAGATGTATTGGGAGAAAATGGAAAGATAGTTGGAGCGCTTAATGTAAAGGATATAATAAAGGCTTTAACTTATTTAAAGGGGTAGAGAGATGGTTAAGAAAAGGTATGGAATAATATTATTTTTATCTGTAATTTTAGGTTTAATTATTAGTCTTATAGATATGGTTGTCGTAAGAAAAGAAGTTTGGTCAATGCCACATAGTATGAAATATTTGTTTTTAAACACTATAAGTATGGTATTTATAGCTATTATAGTAGCTATAGTTTTTTCAATAATAGCTTTTATAATTTTTAACAGTAGAATTGGAAGTAAATTTTATAAAGTATATAAATTATTTATAGAACTTATAAGTTTTATACCATATATAGCTGTTTTAGCTATTTTAGTTATTATATTAGGTAGTGGAAGAAAGACAGTAATTATTTTATTGACAATTTACAATATAATTTATTTCAGTAATAGTATAGTTAAATTGAAAGAAAAAACTAGTGTTGAAATGATTAATACAGCTACAGCAATGGCAATGAGTAAAAATGAGATTTTTATTAGGATAAATATATTAGAAAATAAAAATAATATTTTAAAAGTAATATTAAAAGGAATAAGGTTTAATATAAACATATTAATAATATCATCTATAATTGGGGTGTATACATTAGGTAGTCCAATTATATTTGGATTTAAAGCTTTAAATATAAAATTAATATTAGTAGGGATATTACCTATAGCTATAATAATGTTAATTTTATCACTTTTAACGGAAAGTTCAAAAGGTGAATTTTAATTTTAAACTTATTCATTTATCAAATGAGAAAACTCAAATTAATATTATACTAATAGTTGACAAATTATTTTAATTGAAAAACTCTTTTATCTGATAGATAAAGATGTTTAAAGTTATGTAATAACTTTTTAAAAAAATACAATAATGTTATAATTTATAAATAGTAACAATATATAATTAATAGATTATATTTTTTAGGGAGGGTTTAATATGGCTAAACATCTACATATAATGGCTAATGAAGGGGAAATAGCAGAGATAGTGCTATTACCAGGGGACCCATTAAGAGCAAAATTTATAGCAGATACTTATTTAGAAGATGCAAAATGTTATAATGATGTACGAGGTATGTATGGATATACAGGTATGTATAAGGGAAAAAGAGTATCAGTACAGGGAACTGGAATGGGACTTCCGTCACTATCTATATATGCTAATGAGCTTATAAATTCTTATGGAGTTAAAAAACTAATTAGAGTTGGAAGCTGTGGAGCAATAAATGAGGATGTTAAAATAAGAGATATAGTTTTAGCTATGAGTGCGTCTACTAATTCAGGAATTAATAGAAGAAGATTTCAAGGAATGGATTATGCACCTACAGCTAATTTTGAACTTTTGAAGAAGGCTTATGAGCTTGGGATAAGCAAAGGGTTAAATATAAAAGTTGGTAATGTATTATCCAGTGATTTATTCTATGATGATACAGGAATGGGAATACAAAAATGGATAGATTATGGGACTTTAGCTATAGAAATGGAAACAGCAGAGTTATATACTTTAGCAGCTAAAAATAAAGTTAAAGCATTATCTATACTTACAGTATCAGATCACGTATTAACAGGTGATGAAACAAATCCTAAAGAAAGACAAGAAACATTTACTGATATGATGGAAATAGCATTAGAATTATAATTTAAAAGCATTTACTAAGAAAAAGGTTATATAAAGATGAAAAAATATCTTTATATAACCTTTTTCTAATTTAAGTAATAAATTTAAATTAACGGGTAAAGGAAATATTTAGTTGATAAAAGAATAATATGTATAAGAGTAAAAACTTTAAATTAAAAACTAAATAAAATGTTATTTTACTATATTTGTAGCAAAGAAATAAATGATTATAATAGGAGATAAAATTTTATTGGTTATGAGTTATGAGGGAAGTGAGATAATGGGTAAAAATAAAAACTTTAGTATTATAATAGTTGCTATTATGGCTATCCTTGTATTTTCAGCAAGTTTATTGGTTTACGCTGATGAAAATAAATTACAAAATACTTGTAGTGAAATATCATTTCAACAAATGATGCCTTTAGAAAAGATAGAAGAAGGGGTTTATACTATAAATTCAGTAAATGAACATTTAAAAGAAGTTTTTTTATATGATGATAATAATAAAGAGGGGATTTTAAAGGCTGATAGTTATACAGATTCTAAAAATTATAGATGGATTTTAAAATATATAAAAAACACTGGACCAGAGGGAAATAATGAGTGGGATAAATATAAAACAGAATATTTATATGAAATCTACAATGAAGCAACAGGAAGAAAGTTAACAAGTGAAAATATAGGTGGAAACTTGGATTTGATTTTAAAAGAAAACTATGAAAAAGAACATACCTTTGGATTTGGAACGGGAAAAAATCCTGAAGTAGGTATTAAAACTAAGGATGGAAATTATTATATTGTAGATGGTATGCAAAGAAACTCTGCACTAAAAATTGAAGAAAATATGGTGAAAAATTTAAAAAATATAAATTTAAACAAAATGCAGTGTCAATTTAAGTTAAATAAATTAAATGATGATATAGATGAAACAAGTTATAAATACAAAATTACTGGTAAAGTATTTGAGCTTCCAATAAAAGATAATATTATATATAGACCAGGACTTTACGACGAAAATAAATTTTTAAGTATATTTAAAAATAATAATATATCAAAAAATGAGTTTATAAGTATAAATAAAGAAAAAATTAAAACAGATTATAGCATAAAATCATTAGATAATAGAGAGTTTAAATATAAAATAGACAAAACTACAGGACAATTTCAAATGTACACCAATGAAGAAAAATTAGAGATTGAGGTAGTTTATGGTGAATTAGAATCAGTTAAAGGATATGTTACATTAGAAAAAGATACAAAAATAAAAGATGTGTTAGTTTTTATGCAAAATAAGCTTAAAAATGAAAAATTATTAAATATAAAAGGAAATGGATGGGAGAAAAAAAAAGAAAAGATTAATGGTAGTAATATACCTAAAGGGGTTTATTATAGCAATAATTTGATAAACATGATAGATAATAAAAATATAAGTAGTATAGCATGGAAACTTAGATTAGATAAGGATGATTTAGAAGTTAGATTTAATAATATTAAAGCTACTAAATTAAAAAATGACAATATGATGTTTGGTGCAGAAAATATACAATCAGGATTTGTAAAAGTAGAAGCAATTTATAAAAAGAACAAAATAATTGATTATATATATTTAGATAGTAATGAAAAATTAAATGAAAATATAGAGATTTTATTTGATAATATAAGAGATAATGTTGAAAATGAAAAAAGTGATTTAAATATAGAAATTTTTAAGTGTGATAAAAATTGTAAAGAGGGCATCTTCAAAAACGAACAATCATGTAAAGAACAGATATTAGATGGGCAAATTTCTTTAAGTAAAGATGGGAAAAATATCAATTTAAATCGTTATGGAAATAATTTTAATATAGAAGATTTAGATAAAGGTGAATATAAAATTATAGTAGATATTAAGGGATATAATCGGCTAGTAGGAAAAATCAATTTATCCAATAGTACAGAAAAATATTATGTTTATTTAAAAGAAATAGATAAATATTTACCTAATGCAGAAATAATTTTAAAGTATTATGGAGATGGAACGGTAGATGCTATTTTAACTAACTATAGTAAACCTGTATATGTTATTGGTGGAGAAGTTGTTTTTAAAGATGGAGAAATAAATAAATTTGATGTGGATTCTAAAAAAACTCATTTAGTTGATGATGATAAGACTGCTTGGTATAAAGGCATAAAGAAGAACGGGTATATACATTTTTTAATAATAGATGAAAATGATAATGAGGCATGGATAAAAAAAGAAATAATAGTTGGTACTGATTCAAATATTACTGATGGTAAACAAGATAGATAAAAGGTAAGAAGATTAGCAACAATTTGCTAATCTTTTTACCTTTTATATAAAAAACAAATAAGAAAAATGTTTACAAATTATTTAGTAATATAACAAATTGTAGAAAAGTATACTTTAATTATAAGACTAAATAAAGTTTTGGTGTAAAGAGATATATCTTAAATTATATTTTGAAAAACATTATCATTAAGTAATCATAGTTTGTTTTACATTAAATATTAGATTCTATTTAAAATCTCTTTAAAATCAAAATTTATTAAAAAGGAGGAGTATCAATGAAAAAAGGCTTACCGGAAGGTGCTTATGGTCTTAAAGATGGTCAGAAAAAGTATATTCCGTACATCCCGACAGACAAAGTTATGCCAGAGTTTACTGCATTATCAATAGTGATTGGTATAATACTATGCATAATATTTGGTGCAGCAAATGCTTATTTAGGGCTAAAAGTTGGTATGACAGTTTCTGCGTCAATACCAGCAGGTGTTGTTTCTATGGCTATAGTTAGAGTGCTATTAAAAAGAAAATCTATATTAGAAAACAATATGGTGCAAACTATAGCATCGGCAGGAGAGTCATTAGTTGCAGGAGCTATCTTTACTATTCCGGCGTTATTTTTATGGGGGGAGGCTCCAACTGCATTAACAATGACAGTTATTACATTAGTAGGTGGAGTACTAGGTGTAGTATTCATGATCCCTATAAGAAAGTATTTAATAGTTAAAGAACATGGAGTACTTCCATATCCAGAAGGAGTTGCTTGTGCAGAAGTTCTAGTTGCAGGCGAAGAAGGTGGAAACAGTGCTAAAATGGTATTTATAGGAGGTGCCGTTGGTGCAATCTATAAATTAATAGGTGATGGGTTTAAAATGTTTCCAACAGAAATAGAAAAAACAATAGAAGGTTATTCTAATGCAACAGTAGGTATGGATACATTACCTGCACTTTTAGGTGTTGGATATATAGTAGGACCTAGAATATCATCTTATATGTTAATTGGCGCTATACTTGGATGGCTTTGTTTTATACCTATGATAACATTCTTTGGAATGGGTTCAAGTGAAGTTATATTTCCAGCGACAGATGTTATTAAAAACTTAGGACCATGGGAAATTTGGTCTAATTATTTAAAATATATAGGAGCAGGTGCCGTTGCTACAGGTGGTATTGTAAGTTTAGGAAAATCATTACCAGTAATAATTTCATCTTTTAAAGATGCTTTAAAAGGATTGAAACAAAAGGGCGAAGTGGTAGAAGTAGAAAGAACAGACAGAGATTTAGGACCTAAATTTATAATAGGTATGATAATAGCATCTATAATATTAATAGCTATATTACCACAAATACCAGTAGGTTGGTTTGGTGCTTTGTTAATAGTTATATTTGGATTTTTCTTTGTTACAGTATCTTCAAGGGTTGTTGGTTTAGTTGGAAGTTCATCAAACCCAATCTCTGGAATGACTATAGCAGCAATACTTTTAACAACAATATTATTAAAAGTCACAGGAATGTCTGGTAAAGAGGGAATGATTTCAGCATTGTGTATAGGTGCAGTTGTATGTACAGCTTCTGCAATAGCTGGAGATACTTCTCAAGATTTAAAAACTGGATATTTAGTTGGTGCAACTCCATGGAAACAACAGGTTGGAGAACTTGTAGGTGTATTAGCAGCAGCTATAGCAGTAGGATTTATAATGATTCTTTTAAATAAAGCATATACTTTTGGCAGTAAAGAATTAGCAGCACCACAAGCTGGATTAATGAAACTTATAATTGAAGGTATTATGGATGGAAACTTACCTTGGAATTTAGTATTTATGGGTGCAGTATCCTCGATAATCTTTGAATTGTTAGGAGTATCATCATTACCAGTAGCTATAGGACTTTATCTACCAATACATTTATCAACTCCTATAATGGTTGGTGGTCTTATAAAAGGTATAATAGATAAGTTTGTCAAAAATGAAAATAAAAGAACTGCTGCAAATGAAGCAGGAATATTATACGGATCAGGTCTTATTGCTGGTGAAGGTATAATGGGTGTTATTTTAGCTGGATTTGCAGTTGGAGGAAAAGATTTTGCACTAGCAAATCCTATAGTAGGACAGTTTGGCTCACTTGTGATATTTATATTGTTAGCCTTATCTTTAGTTTATATGTTAAAAGTGGCTATGAAAGATGCAGAAACTGATAAGGCATAAGGATAGTAAATTGATTTAATTAATAAAGATAGAAATTTATTAAAAAATAAATAGTATAGCAGTGGGAATTTAAAAAAGAGTTTAAATTCTCACTGTATACTGTTTGAAAAATCTAATTTTAAACTGGAAATTGGAGGATGTATTTGATAACATGAAAAGTAAAAATATTATGGAAAGAATTCCGAAAAGAAATGAAAAATTAAGTTGGAAATGTGTTGATGAAAATGTAACAATAATAGTCTTTAGAAATTCTCCTATTGAAAGAGTATTGCATAAAATTTTTAGAAAACCTAAAGTTGTAAGGATTGAATTGGAAAGTATAGGATCTAAGGTTTGGAACTTATGTGATGGAAATAGGAACATATATGAAATATCCGAAAAAATAAAAGAGGAATACGGGGAAAAAATAGAACCTGCAATTCCAAGATTGTTAAAGTACTTAACTATACTTAATAACAATGGATATATAAAAATATAGATAAATAATCTAAAACCTAAAGTAATCAAAATCGGTAATAATCACCACAACTATTGACTGTTCACTATATAACTCTTAACTAAAATAATCTGTTAGTTATTGATAAAATGTTAATTTGAAACCCTATAGTTATACTTAATTGTAAAAGGAGAAGGTCATGAAATATATTGTATATGTTATAGCAATAGCACTTTTAACAATGCTATTAATTTATATAGGTATTATAAAAGAAAGAAACTTAAACACACTTTTATTGGACAAGTTATATACTAAATGTTGTAATAAAGTATTAAAATATTTAAAAAAAGATACATTGATTAGTGCAAAGGAAATAAGGGAGTTAATATCTAACGAGCAAACTGGTGTATTATGGAGCAAAAAAAAGATAGGAGTAACTAATAAGATACAATTTACTAATCACGTAATTGAGGGATTAATAAAGCTTGATAAAATACAGCTTGTAGATGATAAAAAAAGAGTTTATAGTTTAAAATATAATTAAATAGAAAAAGTGGTGCAATATGCACCACTTTTTTAAGCTGCTATAGATTTATCTTTATTTGAGTTAGATAAGTTTTTTTTATCAGTATTTGAATTGTCATTAATTAAAAGCTTATAAGCTTGTATTAATACAGTAGGGATTATTGCTAAGATATATATTAAACCTATTTGTCCTAAATTAAGAGGTGATACTTCAAATAAGTTTTGTAATACAGGTACTACAAGTACTGCTGTAAGTAATACAAATCCAGCTAAAAATGCCCATATGCTATATTTATTTGATTTAAATCCAAGTTTAAATATTGATTGTTTTCCTCTACAGTTAAATCCATGGAATAATCTAGCTAAACATAATGTAGAAAATGACATTGTGCTTGCAAGAGCAGCATCACCAAAATTTAGTCCTATATGAAATGCAATCATGGTAAATACAGCAATCAATAAACCTTCAACAGAAATAGATTTAACAAAGTCTTTTGTTAATATAGAGTCTTTAGAGTTTCTAGGTTTTTCAGTTAATAAATCATCATTTCCCATCTCTAGTCCAATTGCTATTGCAGGTAAACTATCAGTAAGTAAGTTTATGAATAGTAAATGAACTGGAGCAAATGGCATTGGTAAAGCTAGCAATGAAGCATATAATATTGCTAATATACCAGCAGTGTTACCTGATAATAAAAATCTAATAGAATTTTTAATATTTTTATAAACATTTCTTCCATTAGCTACTGACTTAACAATTGTAGCAAAGTTATCATCTGTTAAAATCATAGAAGCAGCATCTTTTGAAACTTCTGTACCTGTTATTCCCATAGCAATACCAATATTAGCTTGTTTTAAAGCTGGGGCATCATTAACACCGTCACCAGTCATAGCAACAATCATATCCTTTTCCTGCCAAGCTCTAACTATTCTAATTTTATGCTCAGGAGAAACTCTAGCATAGACAGATATTTTATCAACTTTTTCTTTAAGTTCTTCATCTGACATTTTTTCAAGTTCTAAACCTTCAAGAGCTAAATCACCATCTTTAAATATTCCTATTTCTTTAGCAATAGCACAAGCAGTTATCTTATGGTCTCCAGTTATCATAACTGGTTTAATTCCAGCAGTTATACAATCATGAACAGCCTTTTTAGATTCTTCTCTTGGAGGATCAATCATAGAGATTAATCCTATGAAAGTATAATTGTTCTCATCATCTAAAGTTAAACTTTGATTTTCTTCAATTTCTTTATAAGCGAAAGCCAAAACTCTTAAACCATTTTCAGAGAACTCTCTATTAGTTTTTTCTATTGTGATTATATCCTCTTTTGTAATTTCTCTTACACCATTAGAAGTTTTAATATATTTAACTCTGTTAAGAAGTACGTCCAGTGCACCTTTAGTAAGCATTAGATTTTTTTCATTTATTTTATGAGAAGTACTCATTAATTTTCTATCAGAATCAAATGGAATTTCAGAAATTCTCTCATATTTATTTCTTAATTCTAATTCATTTATAGAATAAATTTTTCCTAAGTTAACTAATGCAACTTCTGTTGGATCACCAATCTCTTTGCCACCTTCAGCAGATGAATCATTACATAAAATTGATGTTTGAAGAAGTAATTTTTCAGTTTCATCATTTAAGTTATATTCCTTATCTTCGATAATTTTACCGTTAACAAAGGATTTTTTTACAGTCATTTTATTTTGAGTAAGGGTTCCTGTTTTGTCAGAACATATAACAGAAACACAACCAAGACCTTCTACTGCTTTAAGATATTTAACAATGGCATTTTCACTAGCCATTTTTTGAGTTCCAAGAGCAAGAACTATAGTAACTATAGAACTTAAGGCTTCAGGAATAGCAGCTACAGCAAGTGCAACAGCAAACATTAATGAATCAAGTATAGGTGTACCTCTAAATACATCTATTCCAAATATGATAGCTGAGATGATTAAAATTATGATAGCAAGTTTTTTGCTGAAATCATCTAGACTAGCTTGTAGTGGAGTTTTCTTTTCTTGCGTATTTTCAAGAAGAGAAGCAATTTTACCAATTTCAGTATCCATTCCTGTTTTAGTAATTAATACATTAGCTCTACCATAAGTAACAAGACTACCTGAGAACACCATGTTTTTTTGATCCCCAAGTGCAATTTCTTCTTCAGTTATTATTTCAGAAAATTTATTAACACTTTCGGATTCACCAGTTAATGAACTTTCATTAACTTGTAGTGAGTAGTTTTCAAGAATTCTACCATCGGCAGCAACTAAGTCACCTGCTTCTAGAATTAGTATATCACCAGGAACAACTTGATTAGATGGTATTTCAATTTTGTTACCATTTCTTATAACTTTAGAATTTGGAGCTGACAGTGCCTTTAAACTATTTAAAGATTGTTCAGCTTTTACATGTTGAACAGTTCCAAGTATAGCATTAAGGATAATAACTACAAAAATGACTAAAGTACTTTCTATATTTCCTATAGCCATTGAAACTGCTCCAGCTATAATAAGTATAAGAACTAGCAAATCTTTAAACTGTTCTAAAAAAACAATAAAAGTGCTTTTCTTTTCCTTTTCTTTAAGTTCATTTAAACCATATTTCTCTGTATATGATTTAACTTGATTATCAGTTAATCCATTAACAGAAGAATTGAATTCAGTTAGAACCTCCTCTTTAGATCTTGAAAAATAATTATTCATTTATAAATGCTCCTTTCAAAATTAGATATTATTTAACAAAAAAGACCTTTGATATAGTTCTCAAAATTATTGAGAACTATATCAAAGGTCTTGTAACCAAATTAATACTTGGTATATATCTCCAGGCAATAAATTACCGACATGTTGAAGATATATTTGCAACTACTCCCCTTTAATATAAGGAAATATTAAATTTTATATTTGTTTAAAAAAAATTCTGTATTAAATATATAACAAATAGGACAAGTTGTCAACAATTATATTTTTTTATTATAAAAAAATATAAAAAGACCTTTAATATAACTTTTAGAAATTTATTTTAAAAGTTATATTAAAGGTCTTGTAACCAATAAAATTGGTACATAGCGCCAGACAATAAGAAGGTTTTTACCTTTTTTTCTATATTGTCGAAGTGTTGACGATATGATTTAAAACTACTCCCCTTTAATTAAATAATTATATCTATTACATACTATGCAACTATATATATGTTGATTATAAATAATATGTTAACAAATTATTTAATTCATAGATATATATGGTAAAATGAATCGAAAAAAAATATAATAAAATATATAATGAATTTAAAAATTAATATTTAAATGAAAAATTAGACATAAATTTTCTAACAGATAATATAAATGTTTTGTATAAGATGAATTTATGTTTTTTTATATAGAAATTAGTAGAGTAAAAATTAGAAATGGTTTACAAAAACACTATTGGGAATTATAATTAAAGATAACTAAATAATTTGAAAATTTAATAAATTATTAAATTTCAGTAATTTTTAGTATTCAACTTGGTATTGCTAGTTAAATATAAAATTTATTTGCTGGGGGGTATTTAAAATGGAAGAACTAAAAAGGACTCCTTTAAGAGAGGTGTATGAACAATATGGTGGAAAAGTTGTTGAATTTGCAGGATATGAATTACCAACGCAATTTAAAGGCTTTTTACATGAGCACCATACTGTAAGAGAAAGAGCTGGACTATTTGATGTTTCCCATATGGGCGAAGTTACAGTAAAAGGAAAAGATGCTAAAAAATTTGTTCAGTATTTAGTAACTAATGATATTAACACTCTTAATAATAATTGTGTTTTATACACATTTATGTGTAAAGAAGATGGTGGAGTAGTAGACGATTTATTGGTTTATAAGTTTGATGAAGATGATTTCTTTTTAGTTATTAATGCAAGTAACAAAGATAAAGATGTCAAATGGATAATGGATCATAAAGGTGATTTTGATATTGAAATTATAGATGTATCACAAAATATTGCACAACTTGCATTTCAAGGACCAATGGCAGAAGAAATTCTTCAAAAAATAGTAGATATAAATTTACAAGAAATAAATTTCTTTCAGCTTAGAAGAAATGTATTAGTTAATGGAAAAAAATGTTTAGTGTCTAGAACAGGATATACAGGAGAAGATGGTTTTGAAATTTACTGTGATCCACAAGATGCTAAAGAATTATGGAATGCTATATTAAAAGCAGGTGAAAAAGAGGGAGCAGAACCAATAGGATTAGGTGCTAGAGATACATTAAGATTTGAAGCATGTCTTCCGTTATATGGTAACGAAATGGATGAGAGTATAACTCCGCTAGAAATGGGATTTGGTTTCTTTGTAAAATTAAAAGTAGAAGAAGATTTTATAGGAAAAGATGCTTTGAAAAAACAAAAAGCAGAAGGAATAACAAGAAAGTTAGTTGGCTTTGAACTTTTAGATAAGGGTGTTCCAAGACATGGATATGAAGTTGTTAAAGATGGAAAAGTAATTGGACATGTAACAACTGGTTATAAATCACCAACATTAAATAAACCAATTGGATTAGCTTTAGTAGAGGAACAATATGCTAAAATAGGAACTGAATTTAATATAAAAGTTAGAAATAAAGAGTTAAAAGCTATAGCTATAGATAAGAGATTCTATACTAAAAAAACAAAAAGCAAATAAAATAATATAGATTTATAATTATAATTATTAAAAAATGGGGGGCTATTTAAATGAAAGTTTTAAATAATTTACTTTATACTAATGATCATGAATGGGTAAAGGTTGAAGGGGATAAAGCATATATAGGAATAAGTGATTGTGCACAACATATGTTAGGAGATATAGTTTTTATTGAATTACCATCTGTAGATGATGAATTAGAAAAGGGCGAAACATTTGCAACTATAGAATCTGTTAAGGCAGCATCAGATAGTTATATGCCATTAGGCGGAAAAGTTTTAGAAGTTAATGAAGAGTTAGAAGATAATCCAGCAGCTTTAAATGAAGATCCATATGAAAATTGGGTTGCATTAATAGAAATATCAGATAAAGGTGAATTAGAAGGATTAATTAAACCAGAGGATTATGAGAAAATTTGTGAAGAGTTAAGTAAGGAGGCATAATTATGTTTCCTTATATTCCAAATACAGAAAAAGAAACAAAAGAAATTTTAGATTTTCTTTCAATAAAATCTGTAGATGATTTATTTAAGGATGTACCAAGAGATGTAAAATTAAATAGAGAATTAAATTTAGAAAGTTGTTTATCTGAATTAGAAGTAGAAAAAAGGTTGAAAAGTTTAGCTGCAAAAAATAAATCTATGGATGAATTGACATGCTTTTTAGGTGCTGGCAATTATGATCATTATATACCAGCATTAGTTAAGCATATAACTGGAAGATCAGAGTTTTATACAGCATATACTCCATATCAACCAGAAGTAAGCCAAGGAACACTACAAGCTATTTTTGAATATCAAAGTATGATTTGTAGTTTAACAGGCATGGAAGTTTCAAACTCTTCTATGTATGATGGTGCAACGGCTACAGCCGAGGCAGCTATACTTGCAATAGCTAGTACAAAAAGAAACACTATAGTAGTTTCAAAGTCAGTAAGTCCAGACACTAGAAAAGTTCTTCAAACTTATTTAAAATTTAGAAATTATGAAATGGTAGAAGTTGACTTAGAAGATGGAACTACAGATGTAGAAAAAGTTATCAGTAGTTTAGATAAAACTGTAGCAGCAGTAGTTATTCAAAGTCCAAACTTCTTTGGATTAATAGAAGATGTTGAAAATATGGTAGAAGCTATTCATAAAAATAAATCTCTTTTAATAATGAATGTAGATCCTATATCATTAGGAGTATTAAAAAGTCCTGGTGAATTAGGTGCAGATATAGTTGTAGGAGATGGACAATGTTTAGGTGCTAATATAAGTTATGGTGGTCCTGGTCTTGGATTTATGAATACTACTAAAAAGCTTATGAGGAAAATGCCAGGCAGAATAGTTGGTCAGACAGAAGATGTTGATGGAAAAAGAGGTTTTGTTTTAACACTTCAAGCTAGAGAACAACACATAAGAAGAGAAAAAGCAACTTCTAATATTTGTTCAGATCAAACTGCAGTAGCTATAGGTGCAGCAGTTTATATGGCAACTCTAGGAAAAGAAGGCATAAAAGAAGTAGCAAAGCAATGCTTAGTTAAATCACATTATGCATATAATGAATTAATTAAGTCAGGAAAATATAAGCCTGCATTTAATAAGCCATTCTTTAAGGAGTTTGTAGTAAAAACAGAAACTTCACCTTGTGAAATTAATAATAAATTATTAGAAAATAATATTTTAGGTGGATATAATTTAGGTAAGGTTTATCCAGAATATAAAAATTCTATGATGCTTTGTGTTACAGAAAAAAGAACAAGGGAAGATATAGATAATTTAGTGAAAGTGATGGAGGAGATATAATGAAAGATTATAATAAAATTATATTTGAGCTGTCATCAGAAGGTAGAAAAGGCTATAGACTTCCTAATTTAGATGTGCCAGAAGTAGAGCTATCAGAATTACTACCTAAAAACTTATTAAGAGAAGATGAATTAGCACTTCCAGAAGTAAGTGAAGTTGATGTTGTGAGACATTATACAGCTCTTTCAAATAAAAACTATAGTGTTGATAAAGGATTTTATCCATTAGGCTCATGCACTATGAAATATAATCCTAAAATAAATGAAGATATGGCTATGCTTAGCGGATTTTCAAAGGTACACCCACTTCAAGATGAAAATATATCACAAGGTTCATTAGAACTAATGCATGATTTAAAGGTTAGATTATGTGAAATTACTGGAATGGATGATTTTACTCTTCAGCCAGCAGCAGGCGCACATGGTGAATATACTGGACTTTTAATTATAAAATCTTACCATGAGAAAAGAGGAGATAAAAAAAGAACAAAAATTATAGTTCCAGATTCAGCACATGGTACAAATCCAGCCAGTGCATCAGTTGCAGGATTTGATATTGTAGAAATAAAGTCTAATCCAGATGGCAGAGTTTCTATTGATGAACTTAAAAGGGTTTTAAATGATGAAATTGCAGGACTAATGCTTACTAATCCAAGTACATTAGGATTGTTTGAAAAAGATATAAAAACTATTAGTGAATTAGTCCATGATGCAGGTGGATTACTATATTATGATGGAGCAAATTTAAATGCTATTATGGGAGTTGCAAGACCTGGTGATATGGGATTTGATGTTTGTCATCTAAATCTTCATAAAACATTTTCAACTCCACACGGTGGTGGAGGACCAGGTTCAGGTCCTGTTGGAGTTAAAAAGCATTTAGCTAAATTCCTTCCTATGCCAACAGTAGAAAAAGAAGATAATAAGTTTATTTTAGACTATAATAGACCGGATTCACTAGGGAAAATTAGAGGATTTTATGGAAACTTTGGGGTTATGGTTAAAGCATACACTTACATTTTAACCATGGGAAAAGAAGGATTAAAATCTGCTTCAGAAAATGCAGTTTTAAATGCTAATTATATAAAAGAAGCTTTAAAAGAGTATTATAATCTGGGAAAAGATGATATATGTAAACATGAAGTTATATTAAGTACTCTTAAGGATAATCCACATCATATAGCTACAGTTGATATAGCTAAAAGGCTGATAGATTATGGAGTACATCCACCTACAGTTTACTTCCCATTAATAGTTGAAGAAGCACTTATGATTGAACCTACTGAAAGTGAAAGTAAAGAAACTATTGATGAGTTTATAGATATCATGAAAAAAATAGCTATAGAAGCTAAAGAGAATCCAGAGCTTTTACATGAAGCACCAGTAAAAGCACCAGTAAGAAGATTAGACCAAGTAAAAGCAGCAAGAACTCCTATATTAAAATGGGAAAAGTAGTTTGAAAATGTAGGAATTATTTAAAGAGTTAGGATTTAAGATTAATTTCTTGCATCTTAACTCTTAAATTTTATATAAATTAAATATTTATTAAAAGGGGGTAGTGATTTTATGAAGGATATTATAGTTATAGGTGGAGGTCCTGGTGGATATGTGGCTGCTATTAGAGCTGCTCATTTGGGTGCAGATGTTGCAGTAGTTGAGATGGATAGCTTTGGGGGAACATGTCTTAATAGAGGATGTATTCCAACTAAAACATTATATAGAACAGCAGAAATAATGAATATATTAAAACATATAGATGATTTTGGAATAGAAACTGAAAATTACAACGTAAATGTGGAAAAGGTTCAAGAAAGAAAAAATAATGTAATAAAAACTTTAGTAGGTGGGGTAGAACAATTATTAAAAGGAAATGGTGTTGAGATATTAAGAGGAAAAGCTTTCTTAAAAGATAAGAATACTGTGTTAGTAGAAACACAAGATGGACAAGTTACATTGAAAAGTAAAAATATAATAATAGCTACTGGTTCAGAAGCTGAAATGCCAAACATAAAAGGTATAGAAAATAAAAATATTATAATAAGTGATGATATTTTAGAGTTTAATCGTATTCCAAAGCACCTAGTTGTATCAGGTGGCGGTGTTGTTGGAATGGAATTTGCTAGCATTTTTAAAGCTATGGGAAGTGAAGTAACTGTAATAGTGGCTAGAGATTCAATACTATATGATATAGATAGAGAGATAAGTAAGAGATATACAGCTATGGCTAAAAAATCAGGAATAAATATCTTAACATCAACTAAAATACTAGAATTTAATGGTGATGAAAACAATGTAACTATTAAGTGCGAAGGAAAAAAAGGGGAGTTTGAATTAAATTCAGACATGGTTTTAATGGCAAAAGGCAGAAGAGGAAACTTTACAGGAGTGAACTTAGATGAATTAGGCATTGATCATGATAAAAAGAAAATAATAGTAGATGAAAATTATAAAACTAATATAGATGGAATATATGCAATTGGGGATATTAATGGGATTTGTCTTCTTGCTCATGCAGCATCACATCAAGGTATAGAGGCAGTTGAACATATAATGGAAGACAAAGCGTGTCATAAGTCAGTAATTCCTAATTGCATATTTACATTCCCAGAGATAGCAACTGTCGGTATGACAGAGGAGGAAATTAAATCTAAAGGAATAGATTACATTAAAAACAAGTTCTTATTTGGTGCAAATGGCAAGGCATTAGCATTAGGTGAAGGTGAAGGCTTTGTAAAAGTTATATGTGAAAAGGAAAGTAAGAAACTTTTAGGCATTCATATAATGGGACCACATGCGTCAGATTTAATACATGAAGGTGTATTAGCTATTGAAAAATCTATGACAGTAGATGATTTTAAAGAAGTAGTACATGCTCATCCAACACTAGGAGAAGCCTTTGATGAAGCTATAATGGGATTGAATAAAGAAGCAATACACAGCATAAATAAAAAATAATTTGAACGCTTCTTATAAAAATTTGGAGGAAATAGTATGAGGTACATTGACAATTTAAATATTAATCCATATTTTAATTTAGCAGCAGAAGAATATTTTTTAAGATATAAAAATGATGAGTATTTTATTTTATGGCGTGATGAACCTTGTGTGGTAGTTGGAAAAAATCAAAATACATTATCTGAAATAGATATGGATTATATAGAAAATAACAAAGTTAAAGTTGTAAGAAGACAGACTGGTGGAGGAGCTGTATTTCATGATCTGGGAAATTTAAATTATACTTTTATAGTTAATGATGATGGAAAAAGCTTTAATGATTTTGAAAGGTTTTGTAAGCCTATAATAGGCGTGTTAGAAACATTAGGTATTAAAGCGGAGTTTTCAGGTAGAAATGATTTGTTAATAGATGAAAAAAAATTTTCAGGAACGGCACAATGTAAATATAAAAATAGAGTTATGCATCATGGTACATTATTATTTTCTTCAGATATAACTAATTTAAGTGGTGCGTTAAAACCTAAAAAAATAAAATTTCAGGATAAAGCAGTTAAATCTGTAGTAAGTAGAATAACTAATATTTCAGAACATTTAAATTATGATTTAGATGTGTTAGCTTTTAAAAATAGAATTTTTGAATATATATTAAAAAATGAAGAAAATTCAAGAATTACTCCATTAACGCCAGAGGAAATAGATGATATTGAAAAAATTAGAAAAGAAAAGTATGAAACTTGGCAGTGGAATTTTGGAGATTCTCCTAAATATGACTTTTATAATGAGGGCAAATTTCAGGGGGGAACTGTAGAGTTAAACTTAAAGGTAGAAAAAGGAATAATAAAAGATATAAAAATATTTGGTGATTTTTTTGGTGTGAAAGATATAAGTGATTTAGAAGTAATATTGAAAGACTGTGAGCATAAAAAAGACAACGTAAAGAAAATTCTAAAAACTATAAACATTAGTGAATATTTTTCGAAAATAACTATGGAAGAATTTTTACATTTATTCTAGTAGATATAGGGAAACAATCTTCGATTTAAATTTATTCATCAAACTTTTGTTATCAGTTAAGAAAAAAATAAGCTGTTAACTATCAATGAAATATTAATTTAAAATTTTATTATTTGATAAATGAATAAGTTATGATTTAAAATGTGGATAGAAACATGTTGTGAAAATTATCCAATACTATGATTTTAAATTTATATAAGAATTTCTCAATTAATGAGGGTATAAGTTAAAATTCTAGATTGGAATCTTAGATTAAAGTTTAGTGTAAGCATAAGACGCCCTAATAAATATAGGGTGTTTTTGCTGTGGTATATTAAGGATATAAAATAAAGAAAGGAAAACACAGATGATAAGATTAGCAACCAAAAAAGATATAAAAAGTATAATTTCTATAGTAGATGAAACAATAAAATATATAAACTCAGAAGAAAAGGGAAATTGGGAATATATATACCCTAATGAACATGAAGCTGAAAAAATTATAAAAAGTAAAAGATTATTTGTCTATGAAATAGAAGGAAGTAAAATAGCAGGTTTTATATGTATGAATAACAGAGTATCAGATGAATATAAAGAAATAGGATGGTCTATTAAGGAAGATGAGTTTATGGTTATAAATACACTTGCTATAGATATAAAAATTTTAAGATGTGGTGTGGCAACAGATCTTATAAAATTTGCAGAAGAATTTGCACAAGAAAACTTAGCTAAGGCCATAAGAACAGAGGTATATTCATTAAATAAAAGAGCTCAAAAATTATTAATAAAAAATGGTTATGAGTTTAAAGGGGAAATTTATTTTAAAGAAATAAAAGATAAGAAATTTTATTGTTATGAAAAGCTTATATAAATAAAGTAAACTAAAATATTAATTCATATAGAGATTAATATTTAATTTTAGAACCCTATATAGGGAAGATAAAGCTTAAAGTTATTCATTTCATAATTGAAAATTATAAATTTTCAATATATCAGTTAAAATTCTCAGATGGGTTCTAATATCCTTAATTTTAGATTATAGGTATATAAACTCTAAGCTTAACTTATTATCATAATTTTCTTATCAACATAAATCAGTAATACAGTGCAAAGGTGAAAAGTGTATAGTAACACATATGAATAATATATCTTAAAATTTTGTATTACACTAAATTTTAGTATTCAAAGTAATGTTATTTATGTATAATTATTTGTAGATTTAAATAAAATTTTAAAGGCGGTGAAATCTTGGAGTATAAATTCAAATATGACAATGAAGAATATGTTTTAAGTGAAAATAATTGTGAAGATTTTCTAAATGATGAAGAAAATGAAGTTTTAGATTTTTCTATGGAGAAAACAATTGAACTTTTAAACAATAAAGATGATGCTTATTGGGATGTTGAATATTATAGAAGGGCTTGTCAGTTTTGTTTTAAAGGTAAAGAAGAAAATGAAAAGGTATTTAAATTTTTAGAGTACCATTTCTATGTATTTACTAAAGATAGTAAATATGTTATGAGTAATATTTCAAAAGAATATGAGAATACATCATATAATAAGCTTGAAAAAGCAAAAAAAGTTGACAATAGCTATATTGTTAATGTTATATTATGTCCATATTGTAAAAAATATTCAATAGAAATAGAACAATGTGATATGTAATTATCTTTTTACATAAATCTAAAAGTGGTAAATTAAAGATATGTTTCTAATACATAAAACAAAGGATGGTGGTTTAAATGCCAATGCTAAAAATTAGAGGAATAGAAGAAGAAAAGATTCTAGAAGTTAGCACTGAACTTATTAATGAGTTAGAAAAAATAATAAAATGCCCAAGAGATTATTTTTCTATTGAGTTGGTAAAGTCTACATATATAATGGACGGTGAAAAAGTTAAAGCACCTAATATCATAGAAGTATCTTGGTTTGATAGAGGTCAAGATATACAGGATAAAGTTGCAAAGTCTATAACAAAACATTTTAAAACAGAAGCAATGCCTTGCTTAGATATAATTTTTCATAATTTAAATGAAGAAAGATATTATGAAAATGGAGAACATTTTTAAAAGTAAAAATAAAATGTTTTAGTATGAAGATGGTAGGAAATCTAAAGTGATTATCCTGCTATTTTTTTAAAAAGAGTTTATTTTTCCTATTATATGATATAATACTAAATAACTATTTTAAGAAATATTTTATTTTAAGGCATTTATACAAGAGATAAAGAAATAAACTCCAAGTTAAATTTTTGTTATTTGTTGAGAAAAACAAGTACAACTATAGTTAAGTAAAAGTAAATTAAGAAATAATTTTAAATTTGTGCAATAAATTTTAAAAATAATATATGTGGAGGTAATTTAGGTGAGCGTAAAAATAATCACTGATAGTACTAGTTATATACCAAAGGAATATATAGAAAAATATGATATATCAATAGTATCTTTAAATGTAGTTTTAAATGGCAAAAGCTATAGGGAAGTAGATTTGGAAAATAACTTTTTTTATAAAGAGATGGATAAATGTTCAAGTATTCCAACTTCATCTCAACCTAGTGTAGAAGAGTTTTATAATATATTTGAAAATATCGTTAAAAATGATGATGATATAGTAGGCCTTTTCATTTCTTCTGAAATGAGTGGTACTTATTCAACTGCCAATCTAGTTAAAAATATGATTTTAGAAAATTATCCTGACAGAAAGGTAGAAATTATAGATTCAAGATCTAATTGCATGCAAATGGGGTTCGCAGCAATAGAAGGAGCTAGGACCGCAAAAGAAGGAAAAGATATTTCTTCTGTTGTAGAAAATATAAATAGTGTAATTAATACTAGTAGATTTTTATTTGTTCCGGATACATTAGATTACTTAAAAAAAGGTGGAAGAATTGGTGGTGCTGCTGCACTATTTGGTGCAATACTTCAAATAAGACCCATATTAACAGTGGAAAATGGAGTAACAACAGTTTTAAATAAAGTTAGAACTAAGAAAAAAGCAGTAGATAAAATTGTAGAAACAGTAATAAATGATGTAACTAATAAAGGCATTGGGAAAATGATAGTCCATCATATAAACTGCGAAGAAGAGGGAAAAGAGCTTGCAAATAGATTAAAAGAAAAGTTAAATATAGAGATAGCTATACAATCTATAGGACCAATAATAGGATTACATGTAGGACCTAAAAGTATAGGGGTAGCATACTACACTGAAAAATAAATTTTAAAAATTAAACGCTACTTATTTAGATGGCTAACATAGTTAAAAAAATAGTAGTATTCATAAAATATATTATGAATACTACTATTTTAAAAATATATACTATAATTATTTGCAAAAATGTATTGCATCTTTGATGTATTAACTATATAATACACTTAAAGATTAAAATATAAATGATAAGTTTGCATAGTAATGCGAATATATTTATTATATTTTTTTCGTTATAGTGTATTAATGTAATAATACACTATTAAAGGAGGGGGAAGCAATGGAGTTAAGTGAAGTTTTAGTTTTTATTTTAGGATTACCTATACTTATGATACTTGTTTTTATAAGGGATATTAAAAGAAAAAATAAAAACGAATTTATAGATTATAATAGGGAATTTTTATGGATATTGCTTGTTATTTATGTGCTTTTAATTATAGCTATTTCATTTTTCCCATTACAAATAAAAGTAAGAAAAGATATTCTTTGTAGTCCAGTAGATTTGGTAATATTCTTTCAACATTTAAAGAATAATACTATGGATTTCAATTTGTTAAAAGAATTTATTTATAATAAAGAAGCTTTAATAAATTTTGTAATGTTTATGCCCTTAGGAGTATTTTTACCGTTATTATATGAAAAATTTAAGAGTAAAAAGAAAATGGTTTCCATAGTGATTTTAATTTCTATAATTATTGAATTCATTCAATATTGTTTATATTACTTAGGGAATAATCAAAGTTTTGATTTTATCAATATAATTTTGAATGTTTTAGGTGCAACATTAGCTTATAATGTTTACAATTTAATTTTGATTAAAATGGAGAAGTTGAATTTGAATAGATAATTATTTTATATATAGTAAAGAGGTGAGTTAAATGATTCAAGTTAATAATGCTTTTAAAAAATTCGGAAAGATTAAGGCAATAGATGGAGTTACTTTTTCTATAAAAGAAGGGAAAATTACTGCTTTGTTAGGTATTAATGGAGTTGGTAAATCCACAATGTTAAAAGCTATAATGGGGCTTATAAGTTTAGATGATGGTGAAATTTTAATTGATAATGAAAAAAGAACTTATAAAACTTATAATAAAATAGCTATGGTTCCAGATGTGCATATACAATATCCAAATATGACAATAAAAGACGCTTTTGATTATATGGATGTGTTTTATAACAATTGGGATATGGAGATGGCTTATAACATGCTAAAAATGTTTAAGCTAACTGATGATAGAGAAATGTACAAATTATCTAAAGGAAACTTGGCAAGAGTTAAAATAATTTTAGGGTTTTCACAAAAGGCAAAGTATCTTTTATTAGATGAACCTTTCTCAGGAATTGATATATTTACACGAGAAGATTTCATAAGTTCAATGATAAATTACATGGATGAAGATATGGCTATAGTAATAACTACTCATGAAATCAAAGAAGTAGAAAATATTGTAGATGAAGTTATATTGATGGATAATGGAAAAGTTGTACTAGAATTTAATGCAGAGGATGTAAGATTTGAAGAAGGAATGTCAATTGTAGACAAGATGAGGGAGGTTTACAGGGGTGAGAAAAGACAATAAATTTATATACCTATTTAACAATGAAATAGATAGAGGAAAAAAGATTTTACTTATAAGTTTTCTATTATTAATGGTATTGACAGTAGTTTTATATGGAAGTCAAGTTATAGGATTAAAATCACAGGTGATAGATGCAATAAAAGATGGGAATTTAGATTTTTACTTAAATTCAAAATATGGTCCAGGAGTAAAACTTAGTCCTTTAGGCTTTAATTATAATAGTTTTGTAAATGGAATCTTAGGTTTTTTTATAGGGTTTGTAATATTACTTGTATATTCGGCATTTTCATGGTACAGAGAATGGTTTGGAATGAATAAAACAATATATTCTCTTATGATGTTACCAATATCTAGAGGAAAAATAATAATAGCAAAATTGTTATCAATAGTTGGATACCTTTTTGTTTTAATTGCAACTCAAAGTATAGCTGTAACTTTAAATTATTATTTATTCTATATGCTAATACCTAAAGAAGCAGTTGAAAAAATAAGTTTAATTTTTTATCTAAAGCAAATTGATTTTTTTGTTGGTGCATTTGGGTTTATAAGTATTGTGTTATTTTTTATGTTTTTTATTTCTGTTGTATTAATTATTTTTACAGCAGTATTTATAGAAAGATATATAAAAATAAAAGGTTTAATTTTAAGTATAATTTATGGATGTATATTTATAGCAATATATACCATTGTGCCATTTAAATTTTTAAATTTATTTCAAACTGAAATTATAGCATATTTTATTATAGTTTTCACTGGAGCAATTATACTTAATTTTTATGTAGCAAAATATTTATTAGAAAATAAGGTTTCAGTATAAAAACATATAAATAAGGAGGATAAAAATGAAAAAAAAGTTTAATATAACAGTGCTTACTATATCTTTCATCATAACTTTAATTTATATGTTTGCTATTAATATAAATAATTTTGAAAACAAAGTGATAAATATAGAAAAAATAAACGGAAAATTTTCAGAGTTAGGTAATGTAAAGATAAAGACACTAACTCAAGCAGATAGGTTTCATGCAAACAAATTTATATTAGATAATAGTGGGAAAGTTAGTAAAGAAAAAGTAAAGTATGATTATTATAGAGATGTTGGAGAAGAGGTTTTACAAGATAAAAGTTTATTTAGAGATAGTATAGAATTGAGAAATTCGATTGTTAGCGAAAATGAAAAATTTAAAGTAGTTATTGGTAATAAAGAGGAACAAAGATTTAATATGTCTTCTTATAAAAATACATTAAATATATCTTGTAAAGATAAGGACACAAATTCTATAAAAAAATTCAATGCAGAATTAAATTGTACTGGAAATATTGATTTAATATATTCAACCATTTATAAGGAGAAAGTATACTTAATATTTGAACATACTGATTTACAAGAAAAGGATCATAAAACATCTATAAGTTTAGCAGTAATAGATGTAAATGATAAGTCAGTAGTTGAATCTAAAAATATTGCAATAAAAGATAAGAGAATTTTGGAGAGTTTTGGGATTTTTCAAAGGGATGAAAAAATATATATTCCATTGGTAGATAGAAATCTTGAATATAATAAAACTGTTAATTTAACTATGGGTGCTATTGATATAAATACTTTAGAATTTAATTCTATAGATTATGGAATTTTTGAAAATAAAGATTACAATTTGAGAATAAATGGAAATGTTTGTTTAGAAGATGAAAACTTATTTATGATTATAGACATAAATAATGATATAGAAAATATTAATGAATCTAAGTTTATTATCTTTGATTTAAATGAAAATAAATTTAAAGAGAACAAAGAAGTTAAAATAAATAATGGCGATAATTTAATATCTATATCTGATTTTATGGTAGATGGTAACAATATGATAATTTTATATAATAATATAGATTTAGAAAGTGGAAATCCCTCTAAAGAAAAATACGTAAAAGTTATAGATATGTCAACTAATAAAGACGTTTTTTTAGGAAAAATGAATAGTAATATATTAGAGTCACAATGGAGAGAAGATTATCATTTAATTAAAAATAAGTAGTAACAAAGGAGAAAAAATGAATTTAACAGTAGTTTCAGTAGGTAAGTTAAAGGAGAAATATTTAAAGCTCGCTATAGATGAATATAGTAAAAGACTGAGTAGATATTGTAAATTAGATATTATAGAGCTACCAGATGAAAAAACTCCAGATAATGCTTCAAAAAAAGAAGAATTGGCCATAAAAGAAAAAGAAGGACAAAATATTTTAAAGCATATAAAAGATAATAGTTATGTTATAGCATTAGATTTAAAAGGAGAGATGATTTCTTCAGAAAAATTAGCCTCATATATAAAAGATTTAGGGGTAAGAGGGAATAGTAATATAGTTTTTGTTATTGGTGGTTCTTTGGGAATTAGTGAAAGTGTAATAAAAAGGGCTGATTATAAATTATGTTTTTCTAAGATGACATTTCCACATCAACTTTTTAGGGTAATGCTTTTAGAACAAATTTATAGAGCATATAGAATAAATAATAATGAGCCATATCATAAATAGTTAATATAGCTAAGGAATATAAGTTTGTATAGAATTAAGTGGAAGCCTTACTTAATGATAATACAGAAAATCATATAATAAATCAGTTTGAGCACCAAGTAAGGAGATGGTTGAATGAATTTTGTGGTTAATGATAAAGAACCTATATATCTCCAAATTATCAGACACGTAAAACAATCTATAGTTAAAGGAGATCTAATGCCTGGGGATACAATTCCATCTAGAAGAGAACTTGCAGAAATGTTAAAGGTAAATCCTAATACAGTACAAAGGGCATATAAGGAGATGGAGAGTATGAGAGTTATAAATACAGTGAGAAATTTTCCAAGCAGTATAACTGCAGATGAGAAAATTATAAATGGTATGAAGAGGGAATTAATAGATAATGCTTTAGTTGACTTTATAGAAAGCATGAAGGCAATAAATGTTTCTAAAGAAGAAGTTATAAAAATAATTGAAGAAAGATATTAAATATTAATGGATAGTGGATATTTTAGAATGAAACAACAATTCAATTTCAAAAAGTAATTTGTGTTTTAATAGAAGTTTTTATAAGTGTCCATTGTCCATTTTAGATTGTCAATTAATTTTAAATTTAAGGGGGAAAAAGATGAAGTATTTTGAAAAAAAGTTAAGTGTTTTTCTGACTACATTGATTTTTATGGTAAGTATTTTTGTTCCAATGAACATCTTTGCAGCAGAGGAGAAAAAAGCTAATAATGATGTGATTATAGAAAGTATTGACTATGGATATGATAAAACATTTAAGATAGGTTATGAATGTCCAGTCACTATTAAAGTAAAAAACAATGGGAAAGATTTTAATGGTGATATTAAAATTTTAATTCCAACTAAGACCATAGGTTTTATGAGTAGTAATAGCTATGGTGGATATGATGCATACACAAAATCAATAAGTATGGAATCAGGAAGCGAAAAGATTATAACTATGGATATAAAACTTGATAATTACGTTGATAATTTAGTTAAAGTTTATAAAGATAATAAAGTTGTTGCTGAAAAAAATTTTAAAGCACTTGGAGGAAGTTTTTCAGGAACTCCTTATATAGGCGTTTTATCAGAAGATAATGTTAATATGGCATACACTAAGAATATTGCTATTAGTGACAGTGCTCAAAGTGTTGTAGTTAATTTTACAGAAAAAGATTTTCCACAAATATATAATGGATTAACATCGTTTAATACAATAATAATAAGTAACTTTGATACATCTAAGCTATCAGAGAATCAGTATGATGCTTTAAAGAAGTGGGTAGAAAAAGGTGGGAATTTAATAATAGGCACAGGAGAGAATTATAAAAAAACTCTTAGCATATTTAAAGATGATTTTATTAAGGGCAGTGTAGATGGAACATCTGTTATAAAAAGTACAAAACTTGATGAAAATGGAACAGAAGTAAATATTGCTAATTTAACTGTGGATAATAGTGAAACTGTACTAGAAGAAAGTGGTAAGGGTATTCTTCTTAAAAGTAAAAAACAAGGAGGAACAATACTTATAACAACTTTTGACTTAACAAATTCAGCAGTTGTAAATTCTAATAAAATTAGTGATTTTATAACAGAAAATATTAAAGTATATGGTACAGATAATATTTTAAATGAAAATGATAATAATAATTTATTTTGGAATGTTGAAAGCGTATTATCTACTTTTTCAGAAACGAATAAAATAAGTGTGAAAATGTTATTTTCAATATTCACAATATATATAATATTTATTTTTCCATCAGCTTATTTTATTTTAAAGAGAAAAGATAAAAAAGAGAAAATGTGGTATGCGGTACCAGTGTTAGCTGTTATATTTTCTATAGTAATAATAGGATATATAAAAGTATGTGGGGTTAATGATAAATATGTAACATCATTAAATATAATAAATCTTACAAAAGATAGTGAGACATTAGAAAGTTATATACAATTTAATAATTTGAGTAAAGGTAATAACAAGATAGAATCAAACTATGATTTGCAAAGAATTTCTATGGATCAAAGTAGTAATTATGACCAAGAAAAGTCAGTACCAAATAAAATAAAATCAACTATAAATTTAGATGATAATAGTTTTACATTGAATAGTGTAAATGTAATTGATAGTAATAAGATAAAAGGAAATGCCATAAGGACAAGCTCTGGAGACATGTCCTTAGAATTATTTTTAAAAGACAAAGATATAATGGGGAAAATAAAAAATAATACAGATTATAAAATAGAAGATGCATTTGTAGTGGTTAAGGAGGGTAGTGTTATAAAGCTAGATACTATAGAACCAAAAAGTGAAAAAGAATTTAGTTTAATAACATCATCTATAGTTGGAAACTTAAAAAATGGACCGTGGGAAGTTATAAATAACTTTTTTAAGATAAATCAAGGTTCATTTAATAAATTATCAAAAAAAGAACAAATAAGTGAAAATCAAAAGGCTGAAATATACACAATGGTTTTACAAAACTATTATGAAAAAAATAAAGAAAATTATATTTTAGGTGGGCTTATAAATAATTTTAAATTAGAACCTATAAAAATAAATAACAAAGAATCAAAGCAATATGGAAAAAATATGTTGGTTACTAATTTAAATACAAAAATAAATGTTGAATCTAATGTTGAAATTAATATTCCAAAAGAATTTATAAGTTATTCAGTTAATCCACTTGAGGGAAATTTTAATTATGATTCATATTCAAATAGTATTTATGATAATTCAGAAGTAGAAGTTTTATATGAGTTAGGAAATAGTTTTATCTATAATAGCTTAGATATTAATTTTGAAGGTATGAATGCTGAGTATAAAATTTATAATAAACAAACTAAGACATATTATGATATTGGAAAAGGCAATGCAAAGCAATCTATAAATAAAGATGAGATAAACAATTACTTAAATGAAAATGGACAAATAAAAATTATAATAAAAACAGCAGAACAAGGAAGTGCTACAATACCTCAAATAAGTGGTAAAGGGGTGACAAAATAATGTTAGTAATAAAGAATTTAGTTAAAAATTATGGTTCTTTCAAAGCAGTAGATAATTTGAATTTACATGTAAAAAAAGGTGAAATATTTGGATTTGTTGGTCCAAATGGAGCAGGTAAAACAACTACTATGAAAATTGTCAGTGGACTTTTAGATTGTGAGAATGGAGAAGTTTTTATAGATGGTGTTGATGCTATAAAAAATAGAAGAGAAGTAAAAAGAAAGATTGGATATATGCCAGATTTCTTTGGTGTCTATGATGATTTGAAAGTGGATGAATACTTAGAGTTTTATGCATCAATATATGGAATAGAAGGAAAAGAAAAAGATGAACTAATTAATGATTTATTAGAACTAGTTAATTTATCTCATAAAAAAGATGCATATGTAGATGATTTATCTAGAGGAATGAAACAAAGGTTATGTCTTGCTAGATGTCTTGTTCATAACCCTAGCTTATTAATCTTAGATGAGCCAGCATCTGGTATGGATCCTAAAGCAAGAATAGAAATGAAAAATATTCTTAGAACTTTAAAAGAGATGGGAAAGACAATAATAATAAGTTCTCATATACTTCCAGAGCTTGCAGAACTTTGCACTAATTTAGTAATAATACAAAATGGAAAAGCTGTTACAAGTGGTACTGTTGAAGAAGTTATGGATAAAGCATATAAAACAAAATTTATAAGATTAAAGGTTTTAAAAGATGTAGAAAGTGCAATAAAGTTACTAAAAGAGTATGTAGAAATTGGAGAAATAAAAAAAATAGGAAGCAATGTAGCAACAGCATCTTTTTCAGGTAGTGAAGAGGTTATGTGTAATATTTTAGAAGGATTAATAAAGGAAAATATAAAAGTTGTTAGTTTTAATACTATAGACGGAAATTTAGAAGAAGTATTTATGAAGGTAATTGGAGGTGATGATAATGAGAAATAATGTAAAAATGAATCCAGTATTAAAAAAAGAATTAAGAACATCTATGCGTAATGTTAGAGGAAGTTTGCTTGTAATATGTTACTTAGCTGTATTAATGTTAACATTGTGTGGAGGATTATATATTCAATCAAGTTATAGAGGGATGATAACAAAAAATGATGCTATTGGTACTTTTATATTTTTAATGATAGTACAATTTGCATTAATATCAATAATATCACCAACTATTGCATCAGGTGCTATATCTTCTGAAAGAGAAAAGCAAACATTGGATATACTTCTTACAACCGACATGAGCTTTTTATCTATAATTACAGGAAAACTTGGAGCGTCACTAAGTAAAATAATTTTACTTATAATTTCATCAACACCTATATTTGTATTTTTGTTATCTTATATAGGAATAAATACTTTAGGCATATTTGGCATATTAATAATCAACATAGTAGCAGCTACTTTTGTTGGAGCAATTGGAATTTATTATTCTACACGTTTTAAGAAAACTATAGTAGCAACGGTATTTTCATATATAACAATATTTTTAATATATGTAGGACCAGTAATAATGTGCGCTATGTTACAAGTTTATAAATATAATAATGGAATACAATTTGATCCTGCTAAGCAATTTTATTGGTACTTGCTTATAAGTCCAGCAGTAGGATTTATGACATTAATATTTTCACAACTTGGAATATCCCTTACAGAAATTTTTGGAAAAACTCTAGAAATTAATTTTCTTGGAATAACATCATATATGATAACAATAATTTTTATGATAATAGCAACAATACTAATAATACTATTAGCAGCAAGAAAAATAGATCCAACAAGAAAGAAACAGCATTTATTTAATTTAAAAAATAAAAAGAATTAAAAATGTAACCTGTATGATATGTTGGACAATAAAAATTAATTTTTAAAAGTAGTATTTTAAAAGAAAAAATTTCAATTGTATAGTTAATACTAGTAAAAAGGAGAAGATATGAGGGAGTTATTAGGGTTCATAATATCAATATTCATGATAACAATTTTGAATATTTTTTTAAACAAAAGCAATAAGAACTTTGAAAATAAAATAAGATGGCAACATTACTTTTTTGGATACATGTTTATAGTATATCTTATAATTGCGTTAATAGAAGTAGGATTTCCTTCTTTAAGTGAATGGCAAAGAATTTCAAGGCTTAATAAACCTATATTTAATCCTGAAATAAATTTAGTACCTTTTAAAGATGGACTTGAGATTTCATCTATACTTAATATAATATTTTTTATGCCTTTTGGATTTTTATTGCCAACCTTATGGAGAAAGTATAGAAAATTATTGCCAACATTATATCAAGGAATATTATTTTCACTTATTATTGAGATTAGTCAAATGTTTGTTTTATATCGTATAACTGATATTAATGATTTAATAATGAATACGATAGGAACTATTTGTGGGTGGGTTGTTTTTAATATTATGAGTAAGGTTTTCCATGGACTTAATAATAAAACTGTGATTCAAACGGTTTCTAATGACGCCATAATTATTAAGTTGGAACCTTATCTGTATATTGTGATTGCAATTGTAAGCTCATTCTTATATTAAAAGTATAATTATAATATTTTATAAGCTGAATACACGCCAACAAAGTTTTTCATTATTATTTATGTTAAATTAAGGTTCAACAGATTATAACCTATGAGATTCTAAGATAAATTATGAGATTTATCTTAAAACCTCATAGGTTTAAAGTTAAACCTAAAAACTCTAAAATTATAGTGTTAAAAGTAATGATGAAAAATTAAAAGAAAGAAATTTCATGGAGTAAAGTGTCGTAGCTTTACTAATATGTTTAGAATTCTATAATTAATCAAATTAGAAAGGGTGATGTTGTGAAAGAAATAAAAAATACTCTATTTAAATGTAAGATACGAATTTTTATTAAAAAACTAATAAACAACCTATTAATAGGGCTTATAGTTGGATTCCTTATGGTTATTGCTTTAAAAGGAATATCATTTTTTATTCCAACTTATGATTACATAAAAAAATCATTAATATTAATAGGATGTACATCATTAGTTTCAATTATATATAGTGTGGTTAAGTTTCCTACATATAAAGAAACAGGAAAAGTTGTAGATTATATTAATTTAAAAAATAGAGTTACTACTCTTTTAGAAATGGAAGATAATAATAGTCCATATTATGAATTATTATTTGAAGATGTAAAATTACAACTTAAAAATTTTGATATAAAGAAACTAAAAATAAAGCCCAATAAAAAGTATATCAAAATCTTCAGCATTACTTTTTTGGCCTTTTTTTTAGCAATATTTATACCAAATCCTTTAAAGGAAGAGGCATCTAAATTAAAAGCATTAAATACAGAGCAAAAAAATGAAGTTAAAAAAGTAGAAAAAATAGAAAAAGAATTAAAAAGCGATAAAGAAGTAAGTGAGATAAAAAAATTTCAAATTGAAAATCAATTAAAAGAGCTTAAAAAGGAAATTAAAAAAAGTAAAAGCGAAAAAGAAATAGCAAAGGCTCTAGAAAAAACTAGCGTGAAATTAGATAATGTAAAAAACAAAAATTTAAACAATATTGTTAAAAATTTAGAAAAAAATAAGAACACAGAAAAGTTAGCAGAAGCTTTAAAAAATAAGGATAAAAAGAAAACAGAAGAAGAACTTAAAAACTTGAAAAATAAAATTAAAAATATGAAAGACGATGAAAAAAATAAATTAGCAGAGTCGTTAAAAGAAGCTATGGAAAATACTGATAATGAAGAGCTAAGTAAAGCATTAAAAAATGTTATGAATAATATGGAGGGAAATGATGAGAATTTAGAATCTTCATTAAATGACTTAAACAGTGAATTAAGTGAAGAAATGAATGACGATGCTATAGAATCTGTAAAAGGCAAGGTAGCTAAAGGATGCAATAGTAGTGGTGGTACATGAACTGCTGGATCAGGTAGCAGTGGAACTGCAAGTAAATCGTCATCAAGTGGAAATGGTAGCGGAAATGGCAATGGTAGCGGAAATGGTAATGGTAGTGGTGCTGGAAGCGGAACAACAGTAAAAGATACAACTAAAGGAAGTCAACTACCTTCTAATGGAGGCATAGGAAATAATAAAAAAAGTAATGATGAGAAGACTGACTGGGATAAGGTTTTTGTTGGTGAAAGAGTAGATGGAAAAGGAAAAAATGAAAATCTACAAGGAAAAGTTAGTGAAAATGGTGAAAGTACAACTCAAAATTCCAATAAAGCTAACACCTCTGCTGGAAATTATGTGGATTATAACAAAGCATTAGGAAGTTACAAAGATGCTGCAATGGAAAGTATAGAAAATAATAAAATACCAGAATCAATGAAAAATATAATAAAAGAGTATTTTTCTAAAATAGAAGAATAAATTTATTTTGTATAAATAATAGATGGAGATGATTAAGATGGATAATAATTTATATGATATGGAAAAAGTTAAAGATATTATAGATAAAATAAATGTTATAGAAGGAGAAATTTCAAAGGCTATAATAGGTCAAAAGGATGTTGTAAGACAGGTTATTATAGCAATTTTAGCAGGAGGTAATGTTCTTTTAGAAGGGTCTCCAGGGCTTGGAAAAACTCAGTTAGTAAAAACATTATCTAAGGTTATGGATTTACCTTTTTCAAGAATTCAGTTTACACCTGACTTAATGCCAGCAGATGTAGTTGGAACTAATATTATTATGAAAGATAAAGAAGGGAATAGTTCATTTTCTTTTCAAAAAGGTCCTATATTTTCAAGTTTAGTTTTAGCAGATGAAATAAATAGAGCAACACCAAAAACACAATCTGCATTATTAGAAGCTATGCAAGAACACACTGTTACTGTTGGAACTAACACATATACCCTACAAGAACCTTTTATGGTTCTTGCAACACAAAATCCAATTGAAATGGATGGTACATACCCACTTCCAGAAGCGCAATTAGATAGATTTCTATTTAAATTGATGGTACCATTTCCTAATCTTGAAGAATTAAAAGAAATTATGAATGTAACTGTAAAAAATAATAAAATAAATCTTACAAATGTTATCACAGGTGAGGAAATCTTAAAGATAAGAAGGATTTTAAAAGAAGTTCCAATGTCAGCTTCTGTAGAAGAGTATGCTTTAAAAGTTGTTTTAGCAACTCATCCAGAATATGAAAATGCACCAGAGATAACGAAAAAATATATAAGATTTGGTGCAAGTCCAAGGGCAGCACAAGCTCTTATTACTACATCTAAAATAAGAGCTATAATGGAAGGACGTTTTAATGTAGCTTTTGAGGATATAGAGTATGTTGCATATCCAGCATTAAGACATAGATTTTTCTTGAATTTTGATGCTATGGCAGATGGAATAAAAAGTGAAGATATATTAGAAAAAATACTTAAAAGTCAGTTAGAAACAGTGTAATGATAAGGAGTTATTTATGGTAGATAAAGTATTTGATAAGGAGTTTTTTAGTAAACTTGAAAATATGTCTATTAAGATTGCTTCTTTAGCCAATAGTGGTGATTCAGGGGTTAGACGTTCAAAAGCAAAGGGCACATCTGTTGAGTTTTCAGATTTTAGAGAGTATAACGTTGGAGATGATATAAGACGAGTTGATTGGAATGCCTATGGAAGATTTGAAAAGCTATTTGTAAAGTTGTTTGTTGAGGAAAAAGAAGCAATGATAAATATATTTATAGATTGTAGTAATTCAATGGCTTCTGGTGATATAAAAAAGAAAAAATTAACTTTGCAAATTTCAGCAGCTTTAGCATACTTGGCTTTAAACAATCAGGATAAAGTAAATATAAATCTAATGACGGACGATGGTTTGAAAAGTGAAAGATTTTCAACAATATCATCTTTTCAAAGAATGACAGGTTTTATGGAAAAATATGAGTTTAAAGGTTCTATAAATATAAAAGAAAGTTTGAAAAAATTTAAATTTAATAAAAGAGGGCTTACAATTATAATTTCAGATTTTCTGAATAAAGAAAGTATAGAAGAAAGTGTTAGATTTTTAAAATATAATCATGAAGAAATACTACTTATAAATGTTTTAAGTGAAGACGAATTAAAGCCTAAGGTAAATGGAGAAGTTACCTTAGTTGATAGTGAAAGTAATGAAAAAATTAAAGTTACAGTTACATCAAAAATTATAGAAAACTATAAAAAAGCACTAAAAAGCTTTACAAAAAACTTGATGGATGTAAGTAAGAAATATGGTGGTACATTTATCCAGATATCTAGTGATAGCTCTTTAGAAGAAGTAATATTTGAAAAACTTGCAAAGGAGGGTGTTCTATGAGGTTATTGTCCCCAATAAATTTATGGTTTTTAACCCTTCTAATTCCTTTTATAGCTATGTATATTTTAAAACGAAAAAATGAAGAGATTATTATTCCAAGCAATATGCTTTGGCATGAAGCTATAGATAATTTACAGGCAAGTACACCTTGGGAAAAATTAAGGACGAATATATTATTTTTTCTTCAACTTTTAACAATATTGGCATTAATACTTTCCCTTGTGAATCCTTTTATATATAGCAAATTAAGTGGATACAGCAAAAATATTATAGTTATTGATAATAGTGGAAGTATGAATTATAAAACAAAGAACTCTACGAAACTTGAAGAAAGTAAGCTAGAAGCAGAAAAATTAGTAGATTCTCTTCCAAATAAAGCAGAAGTTACCCTTATAACTACATCACCAAACAGTGAAATATTATTATCTTCATCAAAGGATAAGAAAAAAGTAAAAAATTTAATAAAGGCAATAGAAAAAAGTAACTCAACTTCGTCTAATGAGGAGGTTATTTCTTTAATTAAATCTATAGCAAATAATGGAAAAAAATTAGCTTATTATTATTATTTTACTGATGATGTTATTGAAATTGAAGGAGTAAAAGGGGATGTAATTAGTTTAAATGGGGTTTTAGATAATTTAATACTACAAAATTTATCAACAACATCAGATGATGAAGGAGTAGATGCTATTGCAACAATTACTAATACATCAAAAGATAATAAAAATGTAGAAATTGCATTATATGGAGATGATAAATTACTTCAGATTAAAGAGGTAAATATAAAAGGTACAGAAAATTATAATGTTCAATTTGATAAAATTTCTAAGGGTGTATCAGTACTAAGAGCAGAAATAGATATAGACGACGGTTTAAAAGAAGATAATTATTTTTATAACATAGTAAATCAAACTAATAAAAAGAAAGTTTTGATGATAAGTGAAAAAAATATATTTTTCGAAAAAGCTATGTCAATAAGAAATGATATTGAACTTTTCAAAACTAATAATCCAGAAGAAATAAAATCTGGATATGATATATACATTTATGATGGTATGTTACCAGAGAGTTTACCTACTGATGGAAATATATTAATAACTAATTTAAAAGATGAAAATAATTTTATAGGTTTAGAACCTCAAATAGAAGGGGGAAGTGCTACATTTAATAAATCTTCTATTACAGATTATATAGAAGGAGAACGCTTTCAGTTAGCAACTTTTTCACCTATAAAATTAAGTGGAAACCTTCAAAGTTTTATAGAAATAAATAATAAAGTGGCAGGAGTTTTAGGAACTTTAAATAATCGCAAGGTTGTTATGATGGGGTTTAATATTCATGATAGTGATATGCCATTAACACATAATTTTCCTATATTAATGAACAATATAATAAATTATTTATCAGGAAATAATATGTTAGAAAATAAAGACATAACTTGTGGTGAATCTGTTAAAGTTTCAATACTAAACAATGTAGATAATATTAAAATTATAGATAGCAACAATAAGGAAGAAAATTTTTCAAATGAGAGTGCAGAAGTAATCTATAATAAAACTGTAAATCCAGGTATATACAAGGTTATTCAAAAATCTAAGGATAAAGAAATAGAAAGTTTATTTTCCGTAAATTTTCCACGTGAAGAAAGTGTATTAAAAGAAAATAAAGATAAGAAAGATATTAATATTATAGATAAGGAAAATTCAATAAGTGGTATTAGTTTGATGACACCATTATTAATTGCTTCATTAATTTTTATTATCTTAGAGTGGATAGGGTATATCAAAATAAATTCTAATAATAAAAATTAAAAGCTTAATTTTAGTAACTATATAGAAAGGTGTGAAAGAATGAATTTTGATTTTGAAAATAAAATATATTTAATACTGTTACTTATTGTTCCTTTCGTTATTTATTATGGATATAAAACCCTTGAATATATTGATAAAAACAGGAAAATAATTATAATAGCGGCAAGAAGTATAGCTATTGTATGTATTGTTTTAGCACTTACAGGAACTAGTTTATATTTAACTTCTAAAAATACATCAACTATATTTTTAATAGATAGTTCACAATCGGTATATGGTAGTGAAAAGGAATTTAATGAGTTTGTAACAAAAGCAATTGAGATTAAACCATCGAAGGATAAAATAGGGGTAGTATCTTTTGGTGAAAAGCCTAAAGTGGAAACTTTCATTTCAAGAGACGGCAAGTTTTCAAAGGTTTCTTCAGAATTAAACAAAGAATATACAAATATAGAAAGTGCTATTAATTATGCTATATCATTATTTCCCAATAATACAAAAAAGAGAATTGTTCTACTTTCAGATGGGTCAGAAAATGATGGAAAAGCATTAAATTTAATTCCTACTTTAAAAGAAAAGGGGATAGATTTAAAAGTTTATAAAGCAAACAAAAAAGAGATAAATGATACAAGTATAGATAAAATTACCGTTTCACAAAAAGTAAGTATAGGGCAAAATTTTGACGTAGATTTAAAAATAAAAAGTAATGTTAATACAAAGGGAACAATAACTTTATATAGCGGAAATACTGTGGTAGGAAAGCAAGAAGTTAATGTAAACAAGGGAGATAATAATTTTGTTTTTAAGGATAAGGCAGAAAGTTCTGGATTCAAAAATTATAGAGCAAGTATAGAATGTGATGATGATGGTGAAGTTAGAAATAATGAAGCTAGTGCCTATACAGAAGTTATTGGAAAGCCTAATATATTGGTACTAGAAGACAGAAGTGGTGAAAGTGATGAGTTTATAAATATTTTGAACTCTCTTCAAATACCTTATAAGAAAATGGATGCATCAGTAGCACCAGAGACTATAGATAAGCTGACAGAATTTAAAGCTGTAGTAACTTGCAATGTTTCAGTAGACAATATGTCTAAAGGCTTTGTAGATTCTATTGAAAGTTATGTTAAAGATTTTGGTGGTGGATATATAGCACTTGGTGGAGATAATTCATATGCGCTTGGCGGCTATATGGAGACACCATTAGAAAAAGTTCTTCCAGTTAATATGGAATTGAAAGGAAAAAAAGAAATTCCTAAAATGAGTTTATCATTAGTAATAGATAGGTCAGGAAGTATGTCAGATACTGTTGGTGGTGTAAGCAACTTGGATTTAGCAAAAGAAGGGGCTATGAGAAGCTTAAAATCTTTAAGAAATAACAAAGATGAAATAAATGTAATAACCTTTGATGATGCTTATTCAGAAGTTGTAGAAAAACAAGTAATAACTGATGAAGAAAAGATAATTAGTGATATATCATCTATTACACTAGGTGGAGGAACGAGTATTATTCCAGGTTTAACTAAGGGATATGAGAATATAAAAAGCAGTGATGCAAAGGTTAGACATATTATATTATTAACTGATGGTGAAGCAGAGAAAACAGGTTATAATGAATTAATAGAAAAGTGTAAAAAAGATAATATAACTATTTCAACAGTAGCAGTTGGAGGTGGTGCAGATAGGGGCCTTCTTCAAGAAATAGCTAAAGGTTGTAATGGAAGATATTATGAGGTAAGTCAAGGAACGGATATACCAGAAATTTTTGCAAAAGAAACTTTTCTAGCTCAAAAATATTATTTGAATAATAGAGAGTTTACTCCGATAATAAATTCTAATGGCTCTGTATTAAGTGGAGTTTCAGAAGGTGGACTACCAAGTTTATATGGATATATTGGAGCGTCAGCAAAATCAACTTCAAATGTTTGTTTAAAATCAGATGAAGATGATCCAATACTTACAACTTGGCAATATGGACTTGGTAAAACTGTTGCGTGGAACTCTGATGTAACAGGTCAATGGTCTAAAAACTATGTAGGGTGGAAAAACTTTCAAAATCTTTGGAGTAATATATTAGGATTTGTAACGGATAATTTCTCAGAAGGTGGAAATTTTATAGAAGTAAATAAAGTTGGTACAAGTCTGAATATTTCCTTTAAAAAGGAAAATGAATCGAATGTAGAAAAATCTAAAGTTAAGGCAACTATTATAACTCCATCAAATGAGAAAAAAGAAATTTTACTAACACCTAAATCATCTAAAGAATATACTGGCGTAATTGATGTAAAAGAAACTGGTAACTATATGATACAAGTCACAGAAGAAGAGGATGGAAAAGTTGTTTCTACAGCTAAGGGAGGATATGCTAATTCTTATTCACCAGAATTTTCTTTGGATAAGAATTTAGATATAACTGATCAATTAGTTGAAGAAGTAAATGGAACTATAATTACAGATATTAAAGATGTTTATAAGGAAAATAAAAATATAACAAAGAAATCTAAAAGAGAATTGGATGAATTTTTTATAATAGTGGCATTGTTTATTTTTATCTTAGATATAGCTTATAGGAGATTGGACTTGCATACTTATGTTGAAAAGTATATGCCTAAGTTTCACATGAAAATAAAGAGTAAAAAAACATCACATAATATTGCACCAATTATAAAGAAATCTGAAACAGATGTAAGTTCTATAAAATCACAAGAAAGTATGAAAAAAAATAAGATGAAAAATGAGAAAAAACTAAATAAAGAGGAAAAAGTATTAGATACAAAATCCTTAATAAAAAATATAAAAAAATAGGAATGCAAAATGCATTCCTGTTTTTTTATTTTGTATAATTATCAAAATAACCTTGTATATAAACTATAGGAGTTCCTTTATCTCCACTTCCAGAAGTTAAATCAGAAAGTGATCCTATAAGGTCTGTAAGTCTTCTAGGTGTAGTTCCTTGAGATACCATAGAACCTACAAGATTATCCTCTTTATTTTTAATATATTCAGATATAGCTTTTTTAAGTTCTTCTCCTCTTAAATCAGCAAAATTATTATCAGCAAGATATTTTAATTTTACTTCATTAGGCGTTCCTTCAAGTCCAGCTGTGTATGCAGGAGATACTACAGGGTCAGCTAGTTCCCAAATCTTACCTACAGGATCTTTGAAAGCACCATCACCATAAACCATAACTTCAATAGTTTTTCCAGTTTTCTCTTTGATTTTAGCTTGTATAGTATCTACAACAGGTTGACAGTCACGTGGGAATAACTTAACTGTGTTTTCAGTAGATTTATTTGATCCTAAAAGACCATAATTTTCATTAAATCCGCCACCATCAACAGATGATGATAATATATTATCAAGGCTATAAATTTTTTCTCCGCCATTAGCTTTTAATATTTTTTTAGTTCTAAATCTTGAATGTATATCACAAGTAAGAACACTCTTTGTATAATTTAGGATAGTTTTTGGATTGTTTGAGAAAATAACTTCACATTCAACGCCATACTCTTCAACTAAAGATTTATAGTACTGAACATAATCAACTCCAGTAAATGTGTGTTTAACCTCTCCAAAGCAATTACGGAATTGTTTTTCAGTTAATACGTCACTCCAAGGGTTTATGCCTTTTTCATCAAGCATATCTATATCAACAAGGTGGTTTCCTACTTCGTCAGATGGATAGCTTAACATTAAAATAATTTTTTTAGCACCTTTAGCTATACCACGAAGACATATAGCAAAACGATTACGGCTTAATATAGGGAAAATTACTCCAACTGTATCATCACCAAATTTTGAATTTACATCTTTTGCGATTTGATCTATTGTCGCATAGTTTCCTTGTGCACGAGCAACTACAGATTCAGTTACAGTAACAACATCTTTATCATTTATTTTAAATCCTTCTATTTCTGAAGCTTTTAATACGCTATCAACAACGATATCTTCTATACAATCTCCTTGATTTATAATTGGGCAACGAAGACCTCTAACAACAGTTCCAACTACTCTTTCCACTTTAACCTCTCCTTAATTTCAAAAAAATTTTTGAATTGAATTTATTCTTTATACTTGTAATATACAATATTTTTATGGTATAAGTAAAATAAATAGTATATATAGTGGGTATAAGGGAGGCTTATATGATAACTAAATTAGATTTATATAAGGTGTTTTGTCAGGTAGGAAAAAATAAAAGTTTTTCAAAAGCAGCTAAGGAATTGTATATGACTCAGCCAGCTGTAAGTCAATCTATAATGCAGTTGGAAAGAGAGTTAGATACAAGACTTTTTACAAGAACTCCTAAGGGTGTCATTCTTACCAATGAAGGTAAAATATTATATGAACATGCAATATCAGCTATAAATTTGATTGATGCTGGTGAAAAAAAACTATTAGATTCAAAAAATCTTATGATAGGGGACTTAAAAATAGGTGTTGGAGATACTACATCGAAATATTTTTTACTACCATATCTTGAAGAATTCCATAGCCGATATCCAAATGTAAAATTAAAAATTATAAACAGAACTACGTTAGAATTATGTTCGTTAGTAAAGTCTGGGAATATAGACATTGCTATCTGTAATTTACCTATAGAAGATTCATCAATAGAAATAATTGAATGTATGGAAGTACATGACATCTTTGTTTGTGGAGAAAAATTTAAAAATTTAACTTCATCACCATTAAATTTTGAAGATATTGTTAAATTACCACTTATATTACTTGAGCCTAAATCAAATTCTAGAAGATATGTGGAAAAGTTTATAAGTTCTAAGGGGGTTCAAATTAGTGCTGAGATTGAACTTGGATCACATGATTTATTATTAGAGTTTGCAAAAATTAATTTAGGAATTGCTTGTGTAGTAAAAGAATTTTCTTCTAACTATCTTGAAAATAAAATTTTGTATGAAATTAAAACTGTTGAGCAAATACCAAAACGCAATATAGGTTTTGGTTTTTTAAAAAGCGTGTCATTATCCCCTGCATCAAAAAAATTTGTAGAACTACTATGTAAAGAAAAATAAATTTGATTATAGGTATAGGGTTCCAAATTAAATTTTAAACTTATTTATCAAATAAGAAAACTCAAATTAATATTTTATCAATAACTAACATATTATTTTAGTTAAAAAGTAATAGTTGTGGTGATTATTAATTACTATGTTCCTAATAATACTAAACGTGCTTTTTTAGGAACAGCTTTGATTGCGTTAGGTTTTATTTATATTTTTACATAAAATGTAGTAAAAATATAAATACTCAATAGACCTAAGCTATTGCCAATAAAATAGAACTGTAAGAAAATTTATTCAAAAGTGAATTGTTGACAATTTCAAAAAAATAATATATCATACCTAGTGGTGAAAATTTAATAGTAAATAAGTTATTAATTTTAGGTATATAGGGTTCCAAGTTGACTCTTAAAATTATCCATTCCAAAACTTGGATACCCAAAATAGTGAGACATGCTCTGAATCGCTTAGAATTCAACACTACATTTTGTATAAAAATATTTTAAAGTTATTGAATAAATTTGAATTTGAGCTTGTTTCCCTATAGTTTTATGTATTTAAAATAATAAGAAGTGTTTGAAACATCCACTTTTGTAAAAAAACTCAAAAGTAGATGTTTTTTTTATGCTATTAAATAAAGATGATAAGGAATATAGATATATAGACTTATAAGATTAAATATAAGGAATTAAACTTTAAATCTTACTTACATATAAAAATTTGAAACCATATATCTATAATCGATTTAAAAGTTTTAATTAAGGGGAGGGGTTTAATACGCATGTTAAAAAGGTTTAAAGAAGATAAAGAGTTTTATAAAAGACTTTTTATTATAACGTTACCTATAGTTTTACAAAATTTAATAGCATCATCATTAAATATGCTTGATACTATGATGATAGGTGTTGTTGGAGAAATTGAATTAGCTTCAGTAGGAATTGCCAATCAATACTATTTTCTTTTTAGTTTAATAGTATTTGGTATAAGTTCAGGTTCTGGTGTATTTATAGCTCAATTATGGGGAAAGAGGGATGTAAAAAATATAAAAAAGACTTTAGGAATTGGACTTATATCTGGACTTATAGCTGCAGTTTTATTTAGTACAATTGGATTATTATTCTCAAAACAAATAATGGGTATATTTAATACCGACCCTAGGGTTATAGAAACAGGAAGTAAATATTTAGTTATTGTTATTGTAAGTTATTTATTTACAGCTATAACATTTAGTTATGCTGCTGCTTTAAGAAGTATAGGAAACACTGTTCTTCCAATGATAGCAAGTTTTATAGGACTTGTAACTAATGGGGTATTAAATTATATTTTAATATTTGGTAAATTAGGATTACCAGCTATGGGAGTAAAAGGAGCAGCGTTAGCTACAGTTACTGCAAGAATCGTAGAATGCTTGATAATCCTTATAGTTGTTTATTCAAAAAATAAGATTCTAAATGCAAAAATAAAAGAATTCATAAACATAGAAAAGTATGTATTAAATGGATTATACAAAGTTACTATACCAATAGTTCTTAATGAAGCATGTTGGGGTCTTGGAAGTGTAACATATGTAGCTATATACGGAAGGATAGGCACAGGGGCAGCAGCTTCTATACAAATATGTTCAACAGTAATGAATTTATTTATGATAGTTACATTCGGACTAGCTAATGCAGCAGTAGTTATAGTTGGAAATGAAATAGGTGCAAACAGAGAAGAAGTAGGCAAAATATATGCACAAAGAATTTCTAAATTAGCTATAATGGTTTCTATAATTTTATCATTAGTATTAGCATTATCTTCAAAGTGGATATTATCTATATTTAATGTTTCAGAAACTGTAAAGTTAGACTCTTTATATATATTATATATTTATGCAGCAGTACTTATAGTTAAAGTGTATAATGCTGTAATGATAGTAGGTGTTTTAAGAGGTGGTGGAGATTCTACTTTTGGTTCATTAGTTCAGGTGATAACTCTATGGTGTATTGGTATACCACTTGCTTATATAGGAGCTTTTATAATTTGTTTACCAGTATATTTAGTTGTACTTTTAACTTTTGTAGAGGAAGCTATTAAAGTTGTGATAATGATGAAAAGATTTAAATCAGGAAAATGGATTCATAATATGGTTAAAGATATTAATGTTAAAGCTTAAAATATAGGAAAGCTGCTACTAAATTAGTGTTAGTAGCAGTTTTAGATTTATAATGAAAAGATGAAAATATTAAGAATATTTAAATAAGTATATAATTATCTTGTTTAATCAAAAAAAATATAGTACAGTTAATATGCTACTGATTGTAATTAATTACAATATAAGAAATATATTAGGAGATGAATATGCGTTTGAAAATTTTAAACAAACAAGATATTAACTTGCTTAAGAGAGCATTTTATTATGTTAAGCCTTATAAAATAAGATATATTATTTTATTTTTTAATACTATGTTGATGATTATGTATGGTATAATACAGCCATTAATTTGGGGAAACTTAATTCAATGTTTAGTAGAAAAAAACTTTAGCAAGGTTAAGTTAGATATAGTATATTTATTGGCATTATATATATTTCAAAATTTAACTACATTTTGGAGGTCCTATAACTCATCTAAATTAACTAATAATATGATTTATGACTTAAAATGTGATGTATACAAAAAGATATTAGAATTGCCAATGAAAGTATTTGATCAAACGAGAAATGGTGACTTTATGTCAAGAATTCACGGAGATGTATATGCCTTAACTGATATTGTAGTAGAACAATTTTTAGGTGCAATGATAGATACTTTGAGAATTATAATTATGGGAATTGTCGTTTTTAGTATCAATATCACCTTAGGATTTATAGTCATAATAGCATTTCCTTTCTCTTATATAGTAGTTTTAGTTTTGGGTAAAATATTAAGAGAGAAAAATAAGGAAATTAAAATTTATAATGATAATTACTTTAGCATAGTACAACAGTCCTTATTAGGCATTAGACATATTAAAGGTTATGGGCTTAAAGATTATACTTATTCTAAATTTCAAGAAAATGCTTATAAAATAAAAAATAAATCAGTGCAAATTTACTTATTAAACTCACTATCATATTGTTTATCTGATTTTATAGAATTTACAAATAGTCTATTATTAATTGGACTAGGTAGTTATTATATATATATTAATCAGCTTTCAATTCAAAGTTTTATAGCATTTATGTCTTATTCAAATCAGTTTTTAAATTCACTAAAGGATATAACAACATTAAATTCAAAGATACAACAAGTCTTTGTGTCACTAGATCGTATATTTAGTATAACAGATAATTTAATTTCAAAAAGTGAGAAGTTTGGTATAAAAAAGATAAAAAAAGTTAATGGTAATATAGTTTTTAATAATGTAAGTTTCTCATATGTTGAAAATGAAAAAATACTAAAAAATATTACTTTTGAAGTACCAAAGCAAAAATTAACTGCAATAGTGGGTAAAAGTGGTAGTGGAAAAAGTACTATAGTTAATCTGCTTTTGAAATTTTATAATATAGATGAGGGCACTATTAGTATTGATGATTGTAAATTAGAAAAATTAGATGAGTATACTATAAGAAAGAATATATGCCCAATGCTCCAAGAAGTATTTTTTTATAATCTATCAATTAAAGAAAATTTATTAATATTATGTGATGAAGTAACATTAGATGAAATATATGAAGTATGTAAAGCTGTTAATATACACGACTATATAATGAGTTTACCAGAAAAATATGACACTATAATTGAAGAAAATAGTGTTAATTTCTCAGGTGGACAAAAACAAAGACTAGCATTAGCAAGGTGTATTTTAAGAAAAGCTTCTGTTGTTATTTTGGATGAGCCAACTTCATCTTTGGATAATGAATCAGAGTTTATAATAAGAAAGGCTATAGAAAAGATGTTGGAAACAAGTACTGTAATTTTAATTACTCATAAGCTTCATAACATTATTAATGCTGATCAGATTATTATTATAGACCAAGGAATGATTGTAGGAAAAGGTACACATAAATCATTAATCAAAAAGAATAAAAATTACACTAAATTATATAATGCTGGATTGGAAGAAAAGGATGATGTGAGTTAGAGGTGATTTTTATGTATCAAAAAAATATAAGGGTAGTAATAATCGACAGTGGATTAGACATAGAAGATGACGAGTTAAGAAATTGTATAGAAGAACAAATAGAAATAAATTTAAATCAATATGGACAAGTAATTAAAAGAAAGGGTAGTATTGTAAAAAATAAGCATGGAACAGTAATAGCTAAAACAATTTTAAATATAACAGAAAATATTGAATTTATAGATGTAAACATATTAGATGAAAACTTAGGAAGTAATGGAAAAATACTAATTGAAGCACTAAATTATTCATTAAGATACAAACCTAATATTATTCATTTAAGCTTGGGAACAACGAAATTAAAGTATTGGTATCCATTAAGAAAAGTAATTAATAAATTAATTAAGAATAATATTATAATTGTAGCTGCAACTAATAATGAAGGTAAAAGATGTTATCCTGCTTATTTAAAAAATGTATTTGGGGTAAGGGGAAATTCTTTAAAAAATTATAAAATGTTTTATTATAAAGATAATTTTTTTTATGCTCCTTATGATTTATCACCAGAACTTTTAGCATCAGAAAAAATGAAAAATGTCAAAGGAACAAGTATTTCAGCAGCATATATTACTGGACATATATGTAATATTTTAAAAAACAATTATTTAATAGACAGAGAAAAGATTATAAAAAATATAATTGCCATTGGTGAAGAAAATTACTTTATGATTGATAAGAAATAAAATAACAAAACTAACTTTTTAAAAAAAATATTAATAAGTAGGTGGAAAAAATGGAAAAAAATGAAGTTAAAATGGGGAAGATTGGAGAAGTTTGGGATGGAAATGAACGAGGAAAGGGAGTAAAAAATATAACATTTTGCCTTACAGAAGACTGTAATTTGGTATGTAAATATTGCTATATGGTAGGGAAAAATAATAAGAAAAAAATGAGTTTTGATGTAGCAAAAAAATGTGTAGATTATATACTTTCAAATAGAGACATATTTAATGAGGGTGCTGTTGTATGGGATTTCATAGGTGGAGAACCTTTTTTAGAAATTGATTTATTAGATAAAATCTGTGATTATATAAAATTACAGATGTATATTTTAAATCATCCATGGTTTAATGCATATAGATTTAGTTTATCAACTAATGGAATATTATATAATACAGAAAAAGTTCAAAAGTTTATTAAGAAAAATAGATATCATCTATCAATTGGATTTAGTGTTGATGGTAATGAAATAAAACATAATTTACAAAGAGTATATCCTAATGGTAAAGGTTCTTATAAGGATGTAGTAAAGAATGTACCGCTATGGCTTTCACAATTTGAAAATGGCGAAACTAAAGCTACATTTTCCCATGATGATTTACCATATCTTAAAGATAGTATTATAAGCTTATGGAATATAGGAATAAAAACGGTTTCAGCAAATGTTGTATTTGAAGATGTATGGCGTGAAGGGGATGACATAGTATTAGAAAAACAGCTAAATGAACTAGGAGACTATATAATTGAAAATGAACTATGGGACAAGTATTCAGTAAGATTTTTTGATCCAGCAATAGGTCATCCCTTGGATGAGCATGGAGAGGATAAAAACTATTGTGGAGCAGGAAAAATGTTAGCGATTGATTGTGAAGGTAATTTTTATCCTTGCATAAGATTTTTAGATTTTTCATTAAATAATAAAACGGGAAGAAAAATTGGAGATATAGTTAATGGAATCGATAGCGATAAATTAAGGCCATTTTTAGGGTTAACATTAAAAAGTCAAAGTAAAACAGAATGTGTAAACTGTGAAGTAGCATCTGGATGCTCATGGTGTACAGGATTTAATTATGATGCAGCAGAAAGTAATACTATTTATAGTAGAGCTACATATAATTGTAATATGTATAAAGCAACTATAAGAGCAAATAAAAAATTTTGGGAAAAATATGAAATAGTAACAGGTAAAAAATCACCAAGGAGAAATTATAAAAATAAACAGCAAAAGTATTTACAAATTGTTTTAGATGATAGTAATGTAGCTTATTGTAATTACAATAGTAACAATGAAAATAGAAAAAACATTATGCAAGATGAAGTTATAAAGAAAGGTATTGCATATGCAAAAGCAAATGAATTTAATGTGATTTTTATAGGCAGTAAAAATATCAATAAAGTAGAAAGATTAGAAAGCTGTGGAGTTATTGTTAATTCTACATTCAAAGATATAGACAATAATGATATAGTGGTATACGAAAATAATACTGAAAATTTAATAAATTCAGAAAATTGTATATTAGTAATAGATACTATAAATATAGAAAAAATTACTGATTTCATTAAAGATATTTATGAATTTAGTGGTAGAGTAAATTTAGTTCTCAGAAACTTTGAGAAGTGGAATCAAGAGCATATTGATAAGTATAAGATAGAACTTAATAGACTTATAGATTTTGTAGAGGGAACATATGTAAATAAAAAACCAATAGAAATTAATATTATTACAGATAGATTATATTTAAATAAACAATGTAATTGCGATGCGGGTATAAGCACTTTTACATTAATGCCTAATGGAAAAATATATATATGTCCAGCATTTTATTTTGATAATTCAGATAATTGTATAGGAGATATTTATAATGGAATTTTAAATAAAGAAGAGTGTTTAATGAGTTTAAATAAAGCTCCTATTTGTATGAACTGTGATTCATATCAGTGTAAAAGATGTATATATTTAAATAAAAAGCTTACAGGTGAATATAATACACCATCTAAGATACAATGCTTATTAAGTCATTATGAGCGTGATGTATCTAGAAAATTACAACAAAGGTTAATTAACAAAGGACTAATATCAAATAAAAATATTATAACAAAATTGGATTATAATGATCCATTGGAAAAAATAGTGAGAAGTCAAGGAGGCTATATTAATGTCTAAAGAAATAGTTGGTAAAATTCTGGAGTTGGAGAAAAAAGAAATAAATTTATTATTTGAGAAGAAGTTAGCTTTAGATGAACTAAAAATGTCATTAGAAGATATAGAAATAAAAGATTTGGATAAAACTGAAATACTAAATAGGATAGAAAAAGATTTCTTTAAGAATAATGAATTGATTGAAAGCTGGTGGAACAGAATGTCTCAAAAATATAAATGGAAATCGAAATATGGTGCTAGTTGGGTTATAAATTTTGATACAAATGATGTTTGTTTGACAGAATAAAAAAAATATTATTATAGATTTAATTTTAGTAAACATATTAAAAATATTTTAGATGGGGTGATAAAATGAAAAGTTTATTTTCTAAAGTAAAATATAACAATGATGTTAAAGGGTATTATGAAGATTGTTTAGGTGAGTGTTCTTCAAATTGTGAGAGTACATGCAAAGGTGATTGTGGATACAAGTGCCAAGGTGAATGTAGAAATAGTTGTGGAGGACTTTGTAAGAGAAACGTAGCTTTTTAGAAATTTTATTTTAAATAAGAAATACTGTTTACTAAATTAGATATATATTAAATAACAATTATAATTGTTATTCAGTTATTTCTGATATTACTTTAAAATGACTCGGATGATTAAAAGCTTAATAAAGAGCATCATCTTTATAATATAACTACGATTAAATAAAATAAAGATGATGCTCTATAACTTAAATGTTAGAACATGCAAAGTAATATCCAAGTATAATATGTGTTTATCCATTAATGTAGAAAAAATAATATATTATAGATTAAGAGAAAATATTAAATAATAAAAGTATATTTATTTAAAAAAAGGTTGTAGTCATATATGAATATTAGTTCATAAAGAAAGTATTTCAAATTTTGTACAATATTTTATAAGGAAAAAGTAAAATAATAATATTTGATAGTTGTCCTATGCTAAAATATAAATTTTTAAATATACACTTTGGAGAATAAGGATATTATATGAATAAAATTTAAATAAATTAACGGTTGTTAAATACATAACAAAGTAAAAAAGTATGAACAGGTTATTATACTTATGGATAGTTATGACTTATTTAATGTCATACTTAATAATTAGTATAAATAATAATTATTAAAATTTATTGAATCTGAACATCTACTGTTAGGGAGAGGGATATTATGGAAAATATATTAGAGGTTAAAGAAATATATAAGGAACTATCTAAACGACCAATAATAAAAGGGATTAATTTTGAAGTTAAAGAAGGAGAAGTCTTTGGATTTTTAGGCTCAAATGGAGCAGGAAAAACTACTACTATAAGAATGTTAGTTGGATTAATTAAACCTAATAAAGGAACTATAAAGATAAATGGATATGATATACAAAAGGATTTTGTAAAAGCTATTAGAAGTGTTGGATGTATTGTAGAAAACCCTGAACTTTATTTAGATTTAACTGGAAGACAAAATTTAAGGCTATTCGCAAGGATGTACGGTGATATTACAGAGGATAGAATACAGGAAGTAATTGATTTTATAGGTTTAAATGAAAGAATAGATGATAAGGTTAAAAAGTATTCTTTAGGAATGAAACAAAGATTAGGGCTAGGGCAAGCTTTATTAGGAAATCCTAAACTATTAATTTTAGATGAACCTACAAATGGATTGGATCCATCAGGGATAGTAGAGTTTAGAAATATTATAAAGAAGTTAGTTAAAGAAAATAATACTGCTGTATTTATATCTTCACACATACTTTCTGAAATAGAATTGCTTTGTGATAGAGTTGCATTTATAAATAATGGAACAATAAAATCTATTGAACTTACTGAAAACCTTGTGAAAAATAGTACTGATGAAAGAATATGTTTAATTACTCCTGAAAAAGAGAAGGGAAAGGAGTTACTTTTCAATCTTTATTTTGTAAAACATGTTGAGGAGGAAGGGGAAAAGTTATTATTTTATTGTGAAAAAGGTACATTCCCTAAGCTTATTGAGGCATTTGCTAAAAGAAATATTCCTATAGAAGAAATAAACAAGGCACATCAAAATCTAGAAAATAGGTTTATGGAAATCATGGAGGGGGAGGAATAATTTGATAAATTGCATAAAGAATGAAATCATAAAGCTAATTCATAATAAAAAGCTATATATTTTTTTATTAGCTTTAGTACTATTAATAGTTTTTAAACTTATCTATATGTATAGTAGCAGTTTTGGAAAAACCCCAAGTGAACAATTAAAGAAAAAAGAGAGTGTACTTATTGAATTAAAGGCTGAAGCAAAAAGTGAATCATTGTCAAAAGAAAAAAAGAAAGATATAGACATACAAATGAAAAGATTAGATGAAGAGATTAAAATGTTAAAAGATAATATAGCAAATCCAGATGAAAATTGGAAAAATACTATGAAAAATAAAATTGAGAACTTGGAAAATGAAAAAGGAGAATTGTCAGAAAATTTAGACTCTGTTGAAATTGAGAAGTGTAATGCTGAATTACAATATTACAATTATCTTTTAGATAATGATATTGAACCAAATAAGGAGTATAAAATATATGCGTTTGAAGATATAACAGGAATATTTGATTTTATAAATAAAATGATTCTACCAATTTTAATTGCTTTTCTTTGCAGTGATATTATAGCAAGTGAATATACATTTTCAACGATTAAAGCACTTTTAACAAAGCCGGTATCACGCCGAAAAATATTTTGTTCTAAATTTTTAAGTAATATATGTATTGTTACAATAACTATATGTCTTATGGAGTTTATTACATTTATTATTATAAGTTTAATTTTTAATTTTGGTAATCCATCTTATCCTATAATTGTTGGGACAAAATATGTGAAGGCTTCTAATAATAATTTATATATAAATAACATTTCTGCTGTAATTGGAAGTTCATATATTATTTCTGCTTGGAAATTAATACTGCTAAATCTATTTATGCAATTTATATTTATAATAACATGTGTAAGTTTTGTTATGTTCATTTCAACTATTTTTACAAATAGCATTACTTCTTTAACTATTAATTTAGGGATATTAATGCTCATATCATTAATAACTTATATATTGCCTTTAAAATTTTTAAATAAACTATATCCTATATTGTTTACAACATATAGTTGTGGTACGGATATTATTAAAGGAAATTTAGTAATGAGTTTGAATAGTACAATATTTAGTATTCCTTTAGGAATAGTTATTATGTTAATTTGGAGTATTGTTTGTTACTTTATTTCATCAAAGATATTTAATAAGAGGGATGTATTAATATAAAGAAGGTGATAGGGTGTGGAGTTTAATTAGAAATGAAATAAGAAAAATGATAAGCAAAAAAAGATTTATTGTGGTTTTATCAATGACTTTTGGCTTAGTTGCACTTGCAACATTTGGAGCTTATAAAAATATTGGTTATGAACTGCCTAAAAAACGAGCTGAAAGGCTTAAAGAGTCAATTAATTATTATGAAGAAAAGAAAAAATATGCATTGGAAAATAATCAGATTGTGAAGGCTGAGAGATATGGTATTTGGGTAGAAGAAGATAAAAATGAGTTAGCTATTAAGGAAGAATTATTAGATAATAGTATTCCATGTAAAGATAGGCTGAAAAAAGAGATAGAGTTTTTGAATAAAAGAAAAGGGGAGGGGGCTACACCTAGTTTAGATACAGAAATTCAAAAGTTAAATGATGAAATTTCTGAAAAGCAATACTATTTAGACAATGATTTAGAATATGATTATAATAGTGATGGTACAGCATTTATTGCATTACCAAGTCTTTTAAAAACTATAGATAGATTATTTATAATAGTAATAATAGGAATTTTAGCATCAGATATTATTTCAGGAGAAAATGATCCTGCTACTATAAAGATGCTTTTAACAAAGCCAGTTTCAAGAGGTAAAGTATTAATTTCAAAGTTTTTAACAGTGGTATTTATGTCTAATGGTATAGTCTTAATTTTAGAATTTATGGCATTCATTTTTTTAGGATTAATATTGGGTTTTGGAGATCCATCAGCACCTATAGCTGTAGGAACAAAGTATAAAATGGATATGGCGCTTGTAGAAAATACAGGACAATCAATTTCAGCAGTAATTGGAAGTAGTTATTTAGTTACTACTTGGGAATTTACTATAAAGGCATTAATATTACAAATATTTTTAATTACAGCTACAGTTTCCTTTTGTTTTTTGATGTCTACACTTATTAAAAATAGTTCAGTATCAACAGGAGTTAGCTTTATATCTATGTTGATATTATTATGCATAACTGTTAAAATTACACTTTTATCAGAACAAGGATTACCTAATATATTAAATAGAGTGTTACCATTTATATTTACATCGTACTTTGATATTACATCAGTTATAAGAGGTAATTGGGCAGGCGAATTAATATGTCCACTTATAACATATAAATTTTCTTTATTTATATTAACAGCATGGATTATAGTGTGTTACTTAATTTCTCACTTTAATTTTGTAAAAAAAGATATAATTTAATATTAAATTATGGAAGGTTATCTTAAAATATAATTAATTTTGAGGTAACCTTTAATTTTTATTATAGTTAAAAATATTGTCTTAGAAATGAAAATAAAAAGTAACACAAAAGACATAAAAGTTATTTAAAATAAAAATATGCTTATACAAAGTTTTTATGAAAAAGATGGAGGAAATGTTGTGGAGCTTAAAATATTTAATTTCATAGATGAGACTATAAAGCTTTTAGAAGAAGCTAAACCAGAGATTAATGATGTTTCTGAAGAAATAGAGGATTATTTAAAAAAACATTTAGAATCTATGAATGATGGAGATATAAACTTAGTAACGAGAATAAAATCTAAATCTAGTTTAGAGGAAAAAATAATAAGAAATAATTATTATAAAAAATATAAATGTGCAGAGGATCTACTACATAATTTACAAGATTTAATTGGTATACGGGTAGAGTGTAGATTTATAGAAGATGAAGTGAAAATATATGAAAAACTAAGAGAGGTATTTAATGAAAGAGATATAGACGGATATTATTATAATTCACTAAATAAAAATATACGACTTTATTTAGCTGGAGAGCAACCTCAAAAACAAAAAAATGGTTTTGAAATATATAAAATAGATGGAATATATGAAAATGATAAAGCTAAATATAAATTTGAACTTCAAATTAAATCTCTTGTAAATATGTTCTGGGGTGAAATTGAACATAAAGTAATATATAAAAATAAAAATTATATGTTAGGTGATGAGTTTCTAAAAAATATATTAACATCTATAAAAAAACATTTATGCATGATTGATAATCAATTAGCAGTAGTATATAATCATTCAGCTAAATCTAATACTGCAGATTTAGATGTAAGAAAAAAACAAATAGAAACTATGTTATCTAAAATTATATATGATTCTTTCTCTAATCAGATGAAAAATAGTATAGGATTTATAGTTGACTTTAAAACATCTTCTGATGTGATTGTAAATTATATATTTAGAAGCAGCAATGCAAAAGATTTTCAGGATTATAATCAAACCCTTATTAATATGTTATCTAGAGTAAATGAAATAAGTAAGAATAATATTGATTTTGGTAGAGAGTTAGAATTTGATAGAGATATAAATTTTGAAAGTAAGTTTTGTGAGAAATTCGGAAATAAGTTATTAAATGTTATAAATATTGATTTTCATTGGAATATATTTTTTAAAATTCTTTTTGAAATAGAGTTAGGAAGTAATGCAGAAGATTTTGAAAGATTTATACAATATATGGAGTATAGATTTTATAATAATGAAGGATTCTGTCAACTAAATGATAATTTTACTAAAGAAGAAAGTGAATACATAAAATGTGAGATGTTAAATATAATAGCAAATGCTTTTGGCAAGGCTACATCTATAAGTTTTATATATGAAAAAAATATATGTAAAATAAATAATGTAATAGAAGAAATGGTATTTATGCTATGTAAAAATATAATTAGTTTTGAAAAATGGGAAAAAGAAAAAGATGTATATGAACAAATGATATTAAATAAAATATTATTAGAAGTTGATGAATAGTATAAGTTCATTATAAAGAAAATTTTGCAAATAACATCGTAATTAATTATTATGGTGTTATTTGTTGAAAGATTTAAAGATTTAAAACAAATACAAAATTTACAATATATGGTTTAAATCTAAAAGTTAAAAGAATAAAAATAAAAAAAGTGGATATGGTTATATAATGATTATCACAAGTCAATTTGATTAATCGTAGTAAGGAGTGATTGTATGAAAAGAGTAAACTCTAATCCTTTTATAACTAGTGGATTTGAAAAATCGAAAACAGGGTATAACAATAAAACTATGAGTGTTTATTCAACTATAATTAAATCATTAATTTTAATAGGTATAACAGTAACTTCTTTTGGAACTACTTGGTCTGTATTAAAAGATGGCACTTCAGATTTTAACAGTTTGCTTATTATATCATCTATAGCAGCGTTTATATTATCTATATTAACTAGTTTTATACCTAAAATTGCAAATGTAACATCAATTTTATATGCTATGTTTGAAGGAGTGTTATTATCAAGTTTTTCTATGGTTATGGAATCCAGTTATCCAGGGATAGTATTTTCTGCTACTTGCTTAACTTTTGCAGTGGCAATAGCTACATTGCTTATATATAGGAGAACACCAACATTAGCTGGAAAGATTAGAAAAGGGGTAACTATAGGTATAACATCAGTTTTTTTATTATATATACTGTCATTTATATTATCTATATTTGGAATTTATTTACCTATATATGGAGGTGGAACTATAGGAATAGGATTTAGTGTACTAGTAGTGGCACTGGCATCTTTTAGTTTAATATTAGATTATGATTTTATATTAAAAAATGTTCAATATGGTGCACCTAAGTATATGGAATGGTATTCTGCTTTTGGATTACTTGTAACACTTATATGGTTATATGTAGAAATAGTTCAGTTAATTGCAAAATTACTTCAAGGTTCTAGAGATTAAAATACACAGATAGAAGGAAGTTTGAATTTAAATTTATACACAATTCTAAAAGATTTATGAGCATATATTACTTTTAAAATATCTAAGGTTTGGAGTAAATAATTTTAAAAGTCAATTTAAAACTTTATATTATATTTTAAATTATAAATTAAGATAATAAAAATATTTTGGTTAAAATTATATTAGATTAAAGTATGGTAAAGAAAAAATTAAAAAAAGTTTAAAATATTTAAATTAAATTTAATATTAATAAAAAAAGTTTACAAAAAATATATTTGAATATTTGTTTGTTAAAAGATATCATATAATATAGGAATATAAAATTGTTTTTTTATTTTATAGGCAAAAAATTTTAATTCCTAAAGAATGGAACCAGATTAGAATCTGTTTCAATATATGAAAGTTGTATTAAATTTATAAGTTATCTAAAGTACAATTTAGTTGACTAATTAAAGTGGAGGAATAAAATTATGGAAGAAAATTTGATATCGGAGTATCTAAGAGTTGCTAATAAAACTTTTAAGAAATTAGATGAAGAATTAATTAAATTAGGTTTATATAGAGGACAACCGTCTCTTATAATGGTTTTATATAAAAATGAAGGAGTAAGACAAAAAGAGTTATGTGAGAAGCTTTCAGTTACTCCAGCAACAATGACCAAAATGGTAAATAGAATGGAAAAGTCAGGTTTTATAGTTAAAAAAATAGATAGTGAAGATTTAAGAGTTAGTAGAATATTTCTTACGGAAAAAGCTCATTCTATAAAAAATGAAATTTTTAATTTATTTGAGGAATTCGATAAGCAATGTTTTTCAAATATAAAACAAGATGAAAAAGAAATATTTCAATCAGTATTATTTAAAATAGTTAAAAACTTAAGTTAGTAATCTGTAATGTATTAGAATAAAATTTAGTTTTATTTTGATGCATTTTTTTATTGAAATTTAAGTAAATATTTAATATATAACAATATTTTAAGTACATATTCACATATAACTTTTAAAGGCAATAATTATTGTTTTTTTTAAGTTGACTATTATGTATGTAAGCAATATACTTGTAGTGAAAATGGTGAAGTTATATTCATTTAAATAATCAAAATTCATTTGCTACTATATAATCTTATGGACAACTATAGGGAAATAAGCTCCAATTTAAATTTATTCAATAACCTTAAAATATTTTTATACAAGATGCAGTGTTGAATTCTAAGTGATTCGGAGAATGTCTCACTATTTTAGGTATCTAAATTTTGGAATGGATAACTTTAAGAGTCAACTTGGAACCCTATATAGGGAAATAATCTTGAATTTAAATCAATTTATCAAACTTTTATTATCGGCTGAGAAAAAACAAGTACAACTATGGTTAGTTAAAAGTAATGGATGAAACTGAAAATCAGTTTCTTAAAATAAAAAATACGTTTAGTATTATTAGGAACATAGTGAGTGATAATCACCACAACTCTTAACTCTTAACTAAAATAATCTGTTAACTAGTAATAAAATATTAATTTGAATTTTCTCATTTGATAAATTAATAAGTTTAAAATTCAACTGTTAAAGTTTTAATTAGTTGTCCAAATACATATTATTTTTAAAAGCGTATTTTAAAGTAAAAGAGGAGATACTATGCCAAAAATTATTAAAAATTTAGATGAAACTATACGAAAAAAGACTTTTAAACTATTTTCAGAAAAAGGATATGATGGAGTCGATATAAAACTTATTGCAAAGGAATGTGGTATGGCAGTAGGAACATTTTATAATTATTATAGTAGTAAAATGGAATTGTTTATGGATATATTAGATAAGTCATGGAAAGAAACTTTTAAGAAAATAGAAGAAAGTAAAATGGAAAATTTAACGGTTAGAGAAAGATTAGAAGTACAAATTGAAATATTATATGATGATATTGAAAATAGAAAAGGGTTAGGTTTTTATATACAACAAAAATATATATTTAATAGTAATAAAGCAACAGAAATGACTAATCTAAATGATGTCATTGTTTGCAATATTAAACAAATATTTGAGCCCTTAAGCAAAAAATCTTGTTTTAATGCAATTGAAGATGTAAATGAAAGATTAGGGTATACATTAATACTTCAAATTACTAAATGTCTGGCTATGTATCCAGAAAAAAAATGTGAAAATCTTAAATTTATAAAATCTTTAATATTATCATTAGTAGTATAATGGAATAGCAATTTAATTAAATTGCAAACTTCTTTTTGTAAATAGAAGATATTGTTTTTATGAATAAGTTTAATGTCTATAGGACATAATAAAAATATAGTGTTAATTGGTAGGCTATTAGATTCACAATCTAAATTAGTTCTTAATGATTTTAGATTTGTCTAAAATTTATATATATAATAGGCAATTAAACATATTTAGAAGGGAGTTTGTAATTTATGGGTAAAAAAATGCATAAAGGAGAACAACAAAAACTGCTAAAGAAAGCTAGAAATCTTTTAGAACAAGATATGGGGATTACAGAAGTAATGGAGGCTACAGGATTATCACAACAAGATATTCAAAGAGAACAACAAAAAATGAGAAAATAATATAAAGGAAGAACTGCTTTTTAATTAAGGCAGTTTTTTATTTTGCCAAAATTTAGAGTATTAAATTCCGTAGAAATTTATAGAAAAACTAAATGTAAAGGAATAACAAGTGCATTAAATTATATTTAATAGGCTATAAATAAAAAAGGGATTTTGAAAAGTATATATAATTAAGTTATTATATATACTATAAAAAATTATATATATTGATTTTTATTTAAATTTTATAGGTCATTTAAAGGAGTACATTTATGAAGAAAGTAGGCATGAGAAATATAAAAACAGCAGTATCTGTTTTTATTTGTATAGTAATAAGTAGAATTTTTAAATTTTCTTCACCTTTTTATGCTTGTATAGCAGCGGTTATATGTATGCAATCTACTGTAGAAACTTCCTTTGAGGTAGGAAAAAACAGACTTATAGGGACCACCTTTGGTGCTATATTAGGAGTAGTATTTTCTTATATAATGCCTAATAGTGTAATTCTTACAGCATTGGGTATTAGTTTGCTTATATATTTATGTGATGTAATTCATAAAAACAAGTCAACAACTATATCGTGTATAGTTTTTGTAGCTATTATGACTAATTTAAAAGATAAGTCTCCATTTGAATATGGGGTAAATAGATTTTTAGAAACAGCGTTAGGAATAGTTATTGCTGTATTAGTTAATAAATATATTTGTCCGTATTATAAGCGTAAAAAAGAGAAGAGAGATAAATAAAGAACAAATCATTATTATGTGATTTGTTCTTTATTTTTTATAGAGATATAGGGAAACAAGCTCCAATTTAAATTTATTCAACAATCTTAAAATATTTTTACACAAGATATAGTGTTGAATTCTAAGTGATTCGGAGCATGTCTCACTATTTTGGGTATCCAAGTTTTGGAATGGATAATTTTAAAAGTCAACTTGGAACCATATATAAACTTAAGGTTATATATAAAAATTTTTGTTATCAATTGATAAAAAATATAGTCAGTTAAATAGTGAGTAATAATCAACACAACTATTCACTATTAACTCTTAACTAAAATAAGCGTTAACTAGGAATGAAATATTAATTTAAAATTTTCTCATTTAATAAATGAATAAGTTTAAAATTTAATGTGAAACTCAATAGTGTGGTGCAAAATTATTTTACTATAAACTGAAAAGTTGATATTTTATTTAAGGGTTTAGAAAATATACCAAATTTTCACTATAATGAAAATATTTAATTAAAATTTAACGGAAATTATAGACAATAATACTAGTTTCGAGTATTATTAATATTAAGAAAAATGTTAAAAAATAGATAATTTCTATGTTGATGAAGAGGTGTAAATTTTGAAAAAAGATATTGGAAATAAAATAAAAGAACTAAGGTCAGATAAAAAAATGACATTAAGAGAATTAAGTGAAGCTACAGGACTTTCAATAGGTTTTTTGTCACAGTTAGAAAGAGGCCTTACTAGTATAGCTACAGATTCACTTATGAGAATAGCTGAAGCTTTAGATGTGGATTTAAATTATTTTTTTACTAATCCAAAGAGAAAGCATAGAGTAGTTTTAAAGAATTATGAAAAAGAAGTGGCTAAAATAGATAGTTCTATGTTTATAAATTATAACTTGACTACTAATCCTAATGATAAGGCTTTATTGCCAAGATTAATAGAAATATTACCTAATAACATAGAAGAAAATTTAACTCAATATAAACATGAAGGTGAAGAATTTATATATGTATTAGAGGGTGTTTTGACATTATATGTAGATAATGAACAGTACGAGTTATATCCTGGAGACACTGCTCATTATAGTTCACAAATAATGCATAACTTTGCTAATCACACAAGTAAAATAGTTAAAATTTTAGAGGTTCTTACACCAAATCCTTTTAAAGATAAAGAATAATATTTTGAAAAAATGTTTATGATTTTGGAAAATATATTATATGTGATATTAAAAAAGTTGTCCAAGCAATTTTTTAGTGAGAGAAGAGAAAAAATTTTTAGTAAATTTGGAAAATTTCAAAATGTATGGTAAGTGTGTAGATATTTGTATAAAGTATGCTTACAAAACTAAAAAATATTTTGAAGTTTTATATTTAAATTTACTTAAAATACTAGAATCAATTGTGTATAATAGATTTAACAAAATTAAAAGAAATCAAACCCAAACTATTTAAGATGATATAATTGAAAAAACACAACAACAACTTTAAATAGGAATATAAAAGGATGGTAAGATAAATGAATAAAATAATTGGATTTATTGGTTCAGGAAATATGGGCAAAGCTATGATTGGTGGAATAATAAAATCTAATCTAGTTAAACCAAATCAAGTTATTATTTCTGATTTAAATGAAAGTAAGTTAGAGGAGATAAAGAGAGAATTTGATGTACTTACTACAACAAATTCTAATGAAGTAGCAAAGAAAGCAGATATATTATTTTTAGCTATTAAACCTAATGTTTATGATATAGTTATGAAAGAGATTAAAAAAGATTTATCTCAGGATAAAGTTATAGTAACTATAGCAGCTGGAAAAACTATACAGGATATTGAAAATGTATTAGGGGAAGATACAAAAATAGTAAGAACAATGCCTAATACTCCAGCGTTAGTAAATGAAGGAATGTCAGCACTTTGCAAGAATAAGAATGTATCAGAAGAAGAATTAAATAATATAAAAGATATATTTGAAAGTTTTGGAAAAGCTGAGGTTGTTTCTGAATACTTAATAGATTCTGTAATAGGGATTAGTGGATCATCTCCAGCTTATGTGTTCATGTTTATAGAAGCATTGGCAGATGGTGCAGTAATAGGTGGAATGCCAAGGGATAAGGCATATAAGTTTGCAGCGCAAGCGGTTTTAGGTTCTGCAAAAATGGTATTAGAAACAGGAATGCACCCAGGAGCATTAAAGGATATGGTTTGTTCACCAGGAGGAACCACTATTGAAGCTGTTAGAAGTTTAGAAAAAAGCGGTTTTAGAGCTTCAGTTATAGAAGCAGTAGTTGATTGTATGAAAAAATCAGAAGAAATGACTAAAAAATAATTATGTAATTAAAACTGTATTATAGGGTTCCAAGCATGTGCGTAAAGCTAAGCTAATTTATTCCAAAGTAGGGGGAAGTGCATAATCGAAAAGCATTTCCTCACTATTTTT
>NZ_LFRG01000089.1:0-4942 GCF_001573875.1 Clostridium sp. ATCC 25772 | reverse complement strand
CGATGTGAGTCTCTACAAAATAGATTCTCAAATGAATTAACTGGTTTTACCTATATTTATCTGTTTAATTTTCAAAGACCAATTCGTCATTACCTGACGACTTTTACAAGTTTACTAGATTTAAACTTTTTTGTCAATACCTTTTTGTAAAAACTTTTTTAAAATTTAAATCTTTATCGCTTGAGTTACTTACTTGGTTGCCCTAGCGACAAGATTTATTATATACTGTAATTTAATTATTTATACATATATTAACTGCAATTTTACTAGTTAAATCTTATTATAGTTTATTTTCCTTTTTCTTTCTTTAATTTACTATTATTGACACACTAGGTCCTGTTTGTTTTACTAATTCTTTTAATTTCCTTAAATATATAGGGAAACAAGCTCGAATTTTAATTTATTCAATAACTTTAAAATATTTTCATACAAAATGTAGTGTTGAATTCTAAGCGATTCAGAGCATGTCTCACTATTTAGGATATCCAAGTTTTGAAATGGATAATTTTAAAAGTCAACTTGGAACCCTATATAGGAAAACAAGCTTCAATTTAAATTTATTCAATGATTTTAAAATATTTTCATACAAGATGCAGTGTTGAATTCTAAGTGATTTGGAGCATGTCTCACTATTTGGTGTATCCAAGTCTTGTAATGGATAATTTTAAGTTTCCTCATTTAATAAATAAGTTGAAAGAGTTTTACCTTTATATAAATTAGTTTTTTATAGTAAAAAAACTATCACTTTATTATCTTTTTTTAAATCGATAAAGTGATAGTTCCATTTTTCTTTATTAAATTATAAGTTTTTTAAAAACTCTTCAACTAAGCTTTTACTCTTCTTATTGTATCCCAAATCCATAAGTGATTTTTCTAATATACTTAGCAAATATGTTAATTTATCTTTGTCTGCATTTTCTCCCATATGTCCTATCCTTATTACTTTTCCACTCATATAAGAAAAAGATCCTGCAATTAAAACATTATATTCTTCTAACATATGTTTTATTAGTTTATCACATCCTATAAACTCCGGAATTTTAACTGCTGTTATTGTGTTAGCCTGTCCTTTTTCTATAAACAGCTCTAACCCATATTCTAGTATAGCTTTTCTTACAGCATTTCCATATTTATAATGTCTTTTTATAACATTTTCTATACCTTCGTTTAAAATGTTATCTAATGCTACGTCTAAACTAACTATATCACTTATTGGCATAGTATATGGAAACCATTTTTCTTTATAATAATTTTTCCATATAGTTAAATTATTATAAAATCCCATTATAGGTTTTTTTCTATTTTCCATTACTCTTAATGCCTCTTCACTAATAGATACTATAGTAAGACCTGGTTGAGCTGATAAAACCTTTTGTGATGCCCCCAGTGCAATATCTATCTTCCACTCATCGACTCTGATATCCTCTCCACCCATAGATGCAACTGTATCCACAACTGTTAATATATTAAACTCTTTTAATAACGGACATACCTTATCTATATTATTTAAGAGCCCTGATGGTGTATCACAATGCACTATTGTAGCATACTTAAAATCACTATCTTTTTCTAAAAACCTTCTTAAATCATCTATATTAATATCTTTAGTTGTATCTGACTTATATGTAACAGGTTTTCCTCCATATATTTTCACAAAGTCAGCAAATCCAGCTCCAAAAACACCATTATCTATAACTAAGACCCTATCCCCTTCTTCTGTTAAAGATGCACATGCTGAATCTAATCCTAAAATGCCTTCTCCACTTAATATATAAATTGGATTTGAGGTCTTTATTATTTTTCCTATCTTTTCGCAGGTTCCTTTATAAAAATCATAAAATTGTAAATCTAAATCTGGATTAGTACATTGTTGTGCCCTTGCTAATCTAACATTTTCCCTAACTGATGTTGGTCCAGGTGTAAATACGTATGGACTTTTCATTCACTGCCACCCCTTTTTAATTAATATAAAAGCATAAAATTAAAAGCTCTTCTTTTCTTTTAATCTTATGCTCTACTAAATCTTGTTAATTATATTATATAATATAAATTAAAAACTTTAAAATTTATTTAACTATTCTTTTTGCTACATAATATCTACTATTAAAGTAATCATTGTTTAAATTTGATATTTTAATAAACTCTCCTGGTCCTGGTGCATGAATAAACTCATTCCCACCTATATATATTCCAACATGAGAAATATCATTTGGGTCATCATCATTAGTTGTAAAAAATATTAAATCTCCTGCTACAAGATTCCCTCTACTAACTGTTTGACCTTCATTGACTTGATAATAAGTTGTTCTCGATACACTTATACCAAAATGTTTATATACATATTGAACTAATCCTGAGCAGTCAAATCCTAATGGCGTAAATCCACCCCATAAATAAGGAACGCCAATATACTCTTTAGCCTTATTAGCTATATCTGCCCCACTATACCTAGATTCTATTAATGGAGTTTCGTTAACTATTGGTCCAACTTCTTCACTGCCATCATAAATTTTGACATAATCACCACAAATCCATCCCTCAATTCCTTGTACAGATATTTTATACCATCCATTTGAATGAGCAGTTACTTGACTTTTAGCTCCATATGTTAATGTTGCAACAATTTTTCCATTTGTATCTGCACTACTTCTTACATTTAAGGCCGATGCAGTTACTACTACTATTTTATTTACGTTTTCAATATTACCACTGTTATTCTCATTATTATTAGAATTAAAACTTACATAATCTTTGCAAATATATCCTGCTCCATTGCTATATTTTATTTTATACCATCCATTACTTTCAGATAAAATTTCAACTTTAGCATTAGAATTCAAAATTCCTAAATGATTGTATGATGTACCTGGACCAGATCTTACAAACAAAGCCTCTGCATCTACATATCCTGTTTTATTAATTTCTGTTTCATTAGAACCCCCTGAATTAGACTCTCCACCGGTTCCATTTAAATTTACATATTCAGATGAAACGTATCCAGTAGTCCCATTTACACTAATTTTATACCAACCATTTAGTTTTTCTATTATATCTACAGCTGTTCCTTGTCTTAATGAATGTACAACATTATAATTAGTTCCAGCTCCACTTCTTACATTCAAAACATCTGCACTAATAGTTCCTTTTGTTCCTGTAGCTTGACTATTATTATTACTATTATTATTGCTATTATTACCATCACTTGATAAAGATATATATTCAGAAGATACATAACCACTCACACCATTTGCATTTACCTTATACCAGCCATTTAATTTTTCTACTACGTCTACCTCTGTTCCTTTTCCTAATACAGTTGTAACTCCATAATTAGTTCCTGCACCACTTCTTAAATTTAAACTATCTGCATTTACTTTACCCTTTTCCCCTGCAACTTTATCATTGTTAGTTATATTCTCTGAAAAACTCACATATTCAGAAGATACATAACCCATAGATCCATTTACATTTATTTTATACCATCCATCATGATTTTCCATTATCAATACGCTTGTACCTTTTGGCAACGTTTTAACTACATTATAATTTGTACCTGCACCTTCTCTTAAATTCAATGCTATTACATTAACAATTCCACTTTTATTTATATTAGATGAAGAGTTATCCGAATTTGCACTTTCACCCATCTTAACATATTCTCCAAAAACCCATGCATTTTGTCCATTATAATCTATCTTATACCAATCGCCCTTTTTCTCTAGAACAGTTACCTTTGTATTTTCATTTAATGAACCTATTACTTTTGAAGAAGTATTGTTTTCAGATCTAACGTTCAAATTATTTACAGTAATTATTCCTACTTGAGTTCCTGCAGCCAATGCAGTTTTACTTCCTATAACCGAGTAAACACACATAGTGGCAGCAATAGCTCCTAGTGTTTTTTTAGAATTCTCCAAAATTGTCCCTCCATCCTAATTTGATTTGCCTCGTACATAATAATATATTATCTTCCTATGTTTTTACATATACAGTAATTAATACAAATTTATTATATCTTAATTTAGCCTTAATTGTTTGAATATTGCTTTAATTTTTTTCTACATTATATTGACATAAATCTACTTTAAAATATATATTTTTATATTAAGATATAATTTGTATATATGTTTAAAATAATTTTTTATATTTCAATGCTACAATTTCAATATAATATTAATTTTTTTCTACTACTGTACAATATATATTATTATCGTAAATTAATATAAAAGTTTAATAGAATCAGGTCGAATTTTGTAAAAAAGTATAAAAAAAAGCAGTTCTTTCGAACTGCTAATGGTGGAGATAAAGAGATTCGAACTCTTGACCCCCTGCGTGCAAGGCAGGTGCTCTCCCAACTGAGCTATACCCCCAAATATGGTGGACCTTCAGGGACTCGAACCCCGGACCTACCGGTTATGAGCCGGTTGCTCTAACCAACTGAGCTAAAGATCCTTATTACCAAGATTAACTTGGTACTACCTGGCAACAACCTACCCTCCCACACAGTCACCCGTGCAGTACTCTCGGCGTCTAGAGGCTTAACTTGCCTGTTCGGAATGGAAAGGAGTGTTACCCTCTAAACCATCATCACCAGATTAAATTTACTATAAACTACGTATTTCGTCGTCAGCTACGGTCACTACAGTACTCACTTATTATTAATAAGCTCCGTTCCTCGTTTCTTTGCTTCCTAGAACTACTTGTTTTTATTAAATTTACTTTATTTATTTTTAAAATATGGCTCCGCGAAAAGGATTCGAACCTTCAACCTATCGGTTAACAGCCGAGTGCTCCACCGTTGAGCTATCGCGGAATATTTTCAAAATTCTTATAAACTTCGTATTTCGTCGTCAATTTCAGTCATTGTGGTACTCACTTATGTATTATAAGCTCTGTTCCTCATTCCTTCATTTCCTAGAACTACTCGTTTCTAATAATTTTA
>NZ_LFRG01000088.1:0-5051 GCF_001573875.1 Clostridium sp. ATCC 25772 | reverse complement strand
TAGAAAGATTTTTATTATTCAGTATAATTTTAGCTATCAACTTGGAACCCTATATAGGGTTCCAAGTTGACTTTTAAAATTATCCATTCCAAAACCTGGATACATAAAATAGTGAGACATGATCCGAATCATTTAGAATTCAATGCTGAATCTTGTATGAAAATATTTTAAAGTTATTGAATAAATTTAAATTGGAGCTTGTTTCCCTATACAACTACACAAACTGTTAATGTAATAATAAATAAAATTAAAGATTTTACTTTCTTTTAAATTTTAAAATGCTCTAAATAAAAAATTCATCTCTTCTCTCCTTTTTATTTTGTCCCATATTAGCTTACAAATACATATTAGAAAACCTATCTATAAGTGAAATGCATTCAATGTGAATTTAATATAAATTTTAAAATTTAAAAATTTAACTAAAAATAGGTCATCTTATTAAGACGACCTATCTTTATATTAGTTTTATTTTTCATCCATAATTTCTTTTAATGCATCATATGCATATTCTATTATTTCATCACATGATACACCTTTTCTTTTAAGTTCTATACAATCAAAAGTTCCATATTCTTCTTTTATTTTATTCATTAAAAGTTTTCCGTATTTTCTAGCTTCATTAGGGTCCTTAGCATTTTCTCTTCCTTTAGTTGCCCCTAAAACCATCATTGCACCAGTAATTGCACCACAGGTTGTTCCAACTGACATACCACCACCAAAAGGAGTTGCTATTGATACTGGAATATCTAAATTATTTTCTTCATTTATTGCTTTGATTATAGATTCAGAACAGTTATATCCTTCTTTATGAAAATCTAATACTTTTTTCATTATTACATACCTCTTCTCAAATATATCGTTTTATTTTAATATATAGTTTTAATATTTCAAATTAATTTTAAATCATTGTGAAAAATTTTTCAAGTGAAACTTTTTATTTATTAATGCTATTTTTATAAACAAAACACATTTAGATATTTTTATAATTCTAAATGTGTTTTCACTATTAATCTATTTTAATTCCATTTTTAAAAATGCACTGTTTTACATTACCATTTACATCTATTACAGTAAAATCACCATCAACCTGATCATTAGACCATTTACCTATGTATTTTTCTCCCTCTACTGTTTCTAATATTCCTTCTCCATGCTGCTTATCATTTTTCCAAGCTCCTGTATATTTATCTCCATTTTCCCATAAATATATTCCACTACCATCTTTATCATCATTGTTCCATTGACCTATATAACTTTCACCGTCAGACCAATAATATATACCGTACCCATCTTTTAAATCTTCCTTCCAACTCCCTATATATTTTTCTCCATTATTCCAAATCATAGTGCCTTCTCCGTGCATTTTACTTTCATGCCAATAACCAATGTATTTTGTCCCATTTGCATATGTAAAAATACCAAACCCGTGTCTTTTTCCATTTTTTCTTTCCCCTTGATAAATTCCACTTGTGCTATGATCATGATTATGATTTATTTCAATATTTTCGTTTTCATTAATCTTTAAATTTTTTTCCATTTTATTTCTCCTTAACACATCTTATTTATTATAAAAATTGTATATTATTAATATCCAAATTATATGTTACATCCTTACGTTCAACTATAACTTTTATTTTTTCCCTAACCTCATCATTTTCCATTACTTTTGTTAAAAGTTCTTTTGTTGGGTTAATTGCATAAGGAATACCTACTGACTTAAACATAGTAAAATCTCCTGATGTATCTCCATACGCAAAACTTTTATCAAGCTCTATATTGTATTTTTCTGTTAGTTCCTTTATAGCATTTTGTTTGCTCTCTGAATCCCACATTGGTATTATTTCTCCAGTATAATTATCATCATCATCTCTTAAGTATATAGAACCTTTATAGTCATCCATATTATATTTATTTGACATTTCTTTTACAAGTTCAATTGGTGAACCTGATATTGCAATTACTTTATGCCCTTGCTCTTTATGCCACTTTATTCTCTCTCTAGTAAAAGTATAAACCCTATCACCTTTTTGTTCTATAACCTTTTTAGCTATATACTCTATATGATGCCTGTCCACACCTTTTATTGCTTCTATATATATATCAACCATTTTTATAAGATATTCATCATAATCGCCTTGTCTTTTATCCCATTTAATAAATGCCGGACGAACCTCTCTATACCATTTTTTCTCATCTACAAGCTCATACTTAATTATTTTTTTAAAAACTTCTGTTATTAATCCTTCTCTATAAATAGTTCCATCTATATCAAAAAATGCTGCTATGTTTCCCATATAATCATCTCCTCCACTCAATTTTTGTATTTAATAGATTTTATCATATTTAAAATAAATTGCAATTATTTTAATAATTTTTTATACCAATATTAATATTACTAATCTATTCAAGGTTATGTGAATATTTTAGGTAAACTATTACATTAAAATTAACTAAACAATTTTTTCATATGCAAAAATATATTTTTTAACTTATTATACCATTAAAACTAATAGAAAATATACCTCTTAATTTTGTGTTTTTTTACAATTTTCAACTTTTTAGCCAATGATTTTTACATATATTAATGGTAATATAAATATATGGTATAAAATTTTAATTAATATCTAAAGTAAATTAATAATTGTTTGATAATTAACTAAGAAGGATTTATTTTAAAATCTTTTATTTCTATATGAAATTATTGTCACATACACATATTGATTTATTTTAATTAAATCTTCTATATTTTTTGGAAAATTAAAGCTTTATAGTAAATATTTTTAATGTGACTTAATACATTATCTATTATGCTGTTATGGCTTTACAAAAGATAAATCTAGCTCATTGAGCATAGTTGATTTTTTAAATATAATAATTTGAAAGTAAGGGGTTATTTATGGGGAAAAATTTCAAAAAAGAAAAAATGTATAACAAAAAAATTAGTTTAATATCAGCTATACTAATATTAATGATTTTCACTTCTATTATTCCTATAGTAATACTAGGATATAGTAATTTGAAAAACAATTATAATAACATATCTAATATTTATTTAACTAAAAGTTCTAATAGCATTAATTCTATTTCTAATAGTATTTCTACACTTGTAAACATAAATATTAATTTAATAAATTCACTATCTAATGATGAATATGTTTTAGAGAATATAAACAATAAAAACTATGATAAATTACTCAAGTATTTTAAAAATATAAAAGACAATAATGAGACAGTATCCTTTGTATATTTCAGTGACACAGAAGGGGGATTTACCTCATATCCTTTAGAGGATACTTCAAATTTCAAGCCACTGGAGACAACTTGGTATAAAAGCTCTATGACTTCTGATGCATTGGTAATATCTCCTCCATATATTGATGGTGTAAACGGCTTAAAAAATATTACTATTTCAAAAAAAATCAAAAATGAAAAAGGTGATATTTTAGGATGCTTAGGTATAGATATCTTATTAGATAAAGTTTGTGAAAATATATCTGAAACACCAATAGGAACCGATGGATTTTCTTTAGTTACATATAAAGATTCATCTGTACTTGGTAGTAGCAATAAAAATTTAATGGAAGTAAATTTACCTGAAACTGATTGGGGGAAAAAACTACCTAACATAAAAGACAGTTCAATTTTAACTATAGAAAATAAAAAATATGTAGTAGAAAAACATGTATATGAATCTTTAGGTTATACAACTTATGGATTTATATCAAAAGACGAGATAAATAGTGTAGTTTTCAAATCAATATTAAATGTTGTCATAACAGTATGTTTAACATTGATATGCTCTATTATAATAATTATTTTTACATCTATAGTGTTAAAAAAATCTATATCTAAACTAACATCAATTGTCTTAAAATGTAAAGATGGTGATTTTACTGAAAAAATTGATACAGATAATATTCGAATCAATGATTTCTTTCATATTGGTCACTCTATAAATTTAATGATAGATGATATTACTGTAGTTTTAAAAGAAACTCATAAAATATCTAATTATCTTCTTAATGCATCATTAAATTTTAAAGACATTATAAGTGAAGTAAATTCTTCTAATAATGATATTGCTAGTGCTATTGGTCAAATAACTGAAGGTGCTACTTGTCAAAGTTCTATGCTAGAAAATAGCGTAAATGCCTCTGAAAATTTCGGATCTGAAATTGTTAATATATCAAGCTATGCAAAAGATATATCTTTAAAATGTAATGAAGCTGAAGATGCAATAATAAGCGGAACAACAATTATGAATGAATTAAAAGATATGTATGAGAAAAATACTATTTCAATAAACACTGTAGTTGATAAGGCATCTTTGCTTGAAGAAAACTCCAAAAAAATTAATATAATTTTAGATACTATAAAAGATATAACAACTAAAACAAACCTTCTATCTTTAAATGCTAGTATAGAAGCAGCTAGGGCTGGAGAAGCAGGAAAAGGGTTTGCAGTTGTAGCTAATGAAGTAAGGCTTTTAGCAGAACAATCTAGTAGTTCTGCTAAAGAAATTGAAGAAGTTATTATAGAAAATTTAAGCAATATAAAATCTGTAAATAATGAAATTTCATCTTCTCAAAAGATAATTGAACTTAGTTCTGGAAAAACTTTAGATACCTTTAAGAGTTTTGAAAAAATCACAAATTCTATAGATGCTTTAAAAGAAAAAATTAATTTTACATCAGAAGCTATACTAAAAGTTAATGATTCTAAAGAAATTTTCATACAAAACCTTCAAGATATATCTGCTGTTTCACAAGAAGCTGCCGCTTCAACTGAAGAAGTTAACGCTTCTAGTGAAGAACAACAGGGTAAATTTAAAGAAGTAACAGTGCAAGCAGAGGATTTAAATACTATATCTAACACTTTAAATAATTTAATATCAAATTTTAAAATTACTGAATAAACATTAAAAGGGGCTGTCGCATTAGCGGGTTTAAATCCGTTAGCGATAGCTCCTTTTAGTCATCTTTAAAATCTTTTATTCGGTTTACTATATCTTAACTATAAAATATTTAAAAATAGGCGCACTTTAATAAGTC
>NZ_LFRG01000087.1:0-5670 GCF_001573875.1 Clostridium sp. ATCC 25772 | reverse complement strand
ACCGCCGTGTACCGAACGGTACGCACGGTGGTGTGAGAGGACGGAAAATAAAATAATTATTTTCCTCCTACTCGATTTTTTAAACAATATTTAAAAAAAATGAAAAATATATAAATATATACAAAATATTTACAAAAAATAATCAGAATAGTATACTTAAAGTTGTTTAGAAAATTAATATAATAAGTGGAGGGAAAAAATGAGCTTAATTAAATGTATAGATGATTATGGAATACATAGTAGCAATAAAATGGCCCATATAAGTGAAGATAACTCAATAACTTATGGCGATTTGAAAAAGTATTCTGATGCATTAGCAAATTACTTATTAAAAAATTATGGCAATGAGAACACACCTATATTAGTTTATGGTCATAAAGAAAATGAAATGCTTTATAGCTTTATAGGTATTGTGAAATCTGGACATTCTTATGTACCTATTGATAGTTCACTGCCAGTTGAAAGAGTAAGGGATATAATTGAAGTATCTCAGCCACATATAATTATATCCATTGAAGAAATGCCTTTTGAATTAGAAAATATAAAAATAATAAATTATAACACTCTTATAGAAATATTTAAAACTAGTGAAGTGGAAAGCATATCAGAGGAATACTACGTAAAAAAAGAAGATGTATATTATAGTATATTTACATCTGGAAGTACAGGTAGACCTAAAGGAGTGCAAATTACTTTAGGATGTCTTGAAAGTTTTGTTAAGTGGGGATTAAGTTTATGTAATGATAAAGAAAAGGTATTCATGAACCAAGCTCCATTTTCATTTGATTTATCAGTTATGGATACTTACTTAAGTTTAGCAAGTGGTTCAACACTTTATAGTATAAATAAAAAGATGATAAGCAATATGAAAGAGCTTTTTAAAAGCTTTGAAACATCTAATATAACAACGTGGGTATCTACACCATCTTTTGCTGATATGTGCTTATCAGATAGTAACTTTAATGAAAAGCTGTTAGATAAATTAGACACTATGTTATTTTGTGGAGAAACTTTAACTAATTCCACAGTTTCTAAAATAAGACAAGCATTTCCTAAAGTAAAAATATATAATACTTATGGACCAACAGAGTCTACAGTGGCAATAACTTCTATAGAGGTTACTGATAAGATAAATGAGGATTTTGCTCCACTACCTGTAGGATATAGCAAAGAAAATACATGGCTATATATTATGGATGAAAATAAAAACATATTACCGGAAGGTGAAAAAGGAGAAATTATAATAGTTGGGGATAGCGTAAGCATAGGGTATATGAACAACGAAGAGATAAATAAAAAGTCCTTTGGAACTATGGAAATTAACGGTAAAACATATAGAATGTACAAAACTGGAGATAAAGGATATATGAAAGATAATCTTTTATTCTATTGTGGAAGATTAGATTTTCAGGTGAAACTAAATGGATATAGGATAGAACTTGAAGACATAGAGAACAACATAAAAAATATAGATTTTATAGATAACACAATAGTATTACCACATGAAAAAGAAGGAAAAATTCAATATTTAATAGGTGTTGTAACATTAACTAAAAGAGTTGAAGAAAAAGATTTTAAAATAGTATCTAATATAAAAAATAAATTAAAAGAATATATACCAGAATACATGATTCCAAGAAAATTTGTAATTAAGGAAACATTGCCAATGACTCCAAATGGAAAAGTTAATAGAAGAGCACTAATGGAGGAAATGAAATGATACCATTTGATGGATTACTATTCTTTTATATTGTCTCTTTATTAATATTACCTATTATAATTATGGGGCTTAAAGGTAAAAAAATCACTAATTACAGCATGATGGTAAATATTGTAATGATACTTATGATTTTTTCAAGTTCCCAAAAGCAATTAGGACAACTAGTTATATTTTATATATTACAATTGTTATTAGTTAAAAGTTATATTGTAATACGTAAACGTAACGATTCAAGAAAAATACTTTGGGTAATGATAATTTTATCATTATTACCGCTAATTTTAGTAAAATGGGGACATGTTATATCAAGTCAACCTAAAGGCTTTTTCGGATTTTTAGGGGTTTCCTATTTATCCTTTAAATCATTACAAATGTTAATAGAAATATATGACGAATTAATAAAAGAGGTTAAAGTATTAGACTTTACTTATTTTATGTTGTTCTTTCCAACAATAAGTTCAGGACCTATAGATAGATCAAGAAGATTTACAGAGGATATATCAAAGCCAATTGAAAAAGAGGAATATAAACTTCTTTTAAAAGAGGGTATACTAAAGATTTTCCTTGGGGTTCTATATAAATTCGTAATAGGTGCTCTTATATATAGCTTATGGATGAGTAAAATTGGTGAAGATAAAAATTTATTAAATATAGTAAGTTATATGTATGCCTATAGTTTTTACTTATTCTTCGACTTTGCAGGATATAGTTTAATGGCTATAGGGTTAAGTTATATTATGGGAATAAAAGCTCCAGATAACTTTAATTTACCGTTTATAAGTAAGGATATAAAAGACTTTTGGAATAGATGGCATATGTCTTTATCCTTTTGGTTTAGGGATTATTTTTATACAAGATTTGTAATGTCCGCACTAAAAGGTAAATGGTTTAAAAGTAGGTATACAGCATCTTACATAGGATTTATATTAATAATGACTACAATGGGAATATGGCATGGAACTGAAATCTTTTATATAATCTATGGATTGTATCAAGGATGTTTAATAGTCTTAACGGATTATTATCAAAGAAAAAGTAAATTCCATAAAAAAAACAAAAAGAAAAATTGGTATATATGTTTAACAACATTTGTAACATTCAATTTAGTTTGTTTTGGATTTTTAATATTTTCAGGATATTTATTTAAATAAGATATAAAAAACTTTAATTTTAGGAGGATAATGAATTATGAAGGAAAAAATATTAGATATAATGGTTGAAATTACAGGAGTAGATGAAATAAAAGAGGATTTAGACATTGAACTTTTTGAAGAAGGAATTTTTGATTCTCTTGCAATAGTAGAATTTTTAATTGAATTAGAGAAGCAATTAGGTCTAAAAATTGAGCCAACAGAAATTGAAAGAGAGGATATAGAAACTCCAAATAAAGCAATAGAGTTTATTACTAAAAGGAGTTAAGTTATGAAAAACGCTGTAAGAACTATAATTGGTATAGGATTATTTTTTGTTTTATCCATAGGTTTTCTTACTGGTAGTCAAATTTATTTAAAGTCAAAATTAGAATCAAAATATAATGACAATGTAGATAAAGCACTAGCTAAAGATTTATCTGTAGATAAATTCCAAGGGATATATATACAAAATAAGGAACTTCAAAATAACAATTTAATGTTGTATGGTTCATCAGAACTGTCAACAACATTTATACCACAGCATCCAAACAACTTTTATTTAGATAAGGAAAGTAACTATAATATTAGTGTTATAGGAAGAGGACATTGCCAAAGTATTATACATGCTATCAACACAGGTGCTTTAAATAATACTTCTAGCAATAAAAAAATAGCATTTGTACTATCACCGCAGTGGTTTACAGAAGATGGACTATCTAAAGAAGGATTTGAAGCTAATTTTTCTGAACTTCAATTTTATAAATTAATGAATAATAAAAATATTAGTAAAGAATTAAAGTTAAAAATATGTGCTAGAATAATCCAGTTTACTGATGAATCTTCTAACCTAAAAAACATAAAATTGTATTCAAAGCTATACTCTAACAATAATATTATTTCTAATATAGGTTTAGGACTTTTAAAACCATATTATTATATTAAAGAGGAAGCATTATATACTTTAGATTTAAAACAAAGCTTAGATAAAATAAATGAAGTTAAAGATGAAGAATCTAAAGTTAATAAAAAGCCAATAGATTGGACAAGCCAATTAGAACAAGCAGTAAAAGAAGGCGAAAAAGCTGCAACTAATAATGAATATGGTGTTTATGATAGTTATTTTGAAAAATATATAAAAAATGATTATGAAAAACTTAAAGGATCATATAAAACATTAAAATATACAGAATCACCAGAGTACAATGATTTAGATTTATTGATAGAAATATGTAAAGAAACTGGTGTAAAACCATTATTAATATCTGTTCCAGTACATTCTAAGTGGTATGATTACTGTGGATTTGATAAAAATAATAAAGAAGAATATTATGAAAAAATAAGAGAAATAGCTCTAAAAAACAATATAGAACTATTGGATTTATCTGAGAAGGAAAATGAAAAATATGTGTTATGTGACATAATGCATTTAGGCTGGAAAGGATGGGTATACATAAATGAAGAAATTGACCAATATTATAATGAAAATTAAGTCAATTATTTTAAATAATAATATATACTTATCAATATTTTGTTCTATGGTAATAGTAAGTTTAATGTGTACATTCCTAATATTAGGTGTTCAAACAGGTGAATATATATATAGCCAGTTCTAAAAAGTGTAAAAGAGTTTTAACTTTAGTGTTAAAACTCTTTTATTTTTTATATCTATAATATTATTTCAAGTAAATCTTTTTCTATTAAATCGTTAAACTTACCAGCTCTATACTCATTAATAAGAGCCTCTCTTTCATCCTTAGATAGCTTTATCATTTTTTCAGTAAGTTCTTTTGGAATTTCAACATATGCACCTTTAGGATTCATATCTTTATCAAAAGTTATGACTGTAGGGATAGATTTTCTTCCTACAGCTTCTTCTAAAAAATCTTCATATCCAGTCCTAGGTAGGTAATGAACTTTTAAGTTTTCATTTTCTTCACTAAATCTTTGAATAAAAGGTACTGTAACTATACAATCAGGGCAAAAACCTTCTGTAAAAACAACCATATTAACTTCTTCATCTAAAGATTTCATGCTGTTTTTGCAGTATTCTGATAAAGATGTATTCTCATAGGCTTCATTTTGAATATCCCCATAAGTTTCTTGAGATTTTTTTAAATATTCTTTAAAATCCAGAGATTTTGATAAATTTAGCATAAAAAACCCTCCTATAAAATTAGTTATAAAAATATTATCATATTAAATTTGAAAATTAAAGAGCAAGAAAATTAATTACGATAATGATTATATGGCATAAATTAAATATAATACATAATATATTCACTCTTAACTAAAGAAGTCTCTCTTGTGATGGATGTAGAACTTGGGAAATTGATTGGTTAGTTGAGGGAGTTCTTTGGAAATTGACAAAGGACAATTGACATTTGACAATGTTGGAGGAAACTGGACTACCAGTTTCTTTGAATTAGAAGGAGTAAAATTTGAGTTTTAGAAATAAAACTAACTAAAACTACATTTAAAATGTACAGCCGTAACAAATGGGACAGGCACGACTAATGTAGTTCCATAAAATAGATAGTAGCTCTTATAATTTAGTTATATAAATAAAAAAGTTAGCCAGTCCCTGAGATAGTTAAAAGTTAAGAATTAAAAGTTAAGAGTTTAGGATGAAAGTGGTAACCACTTTCTTTTAGATCTAATCATATAATTTGCTTTGCAAATTTATATAAAAAAGTACGTTTAGCATTACTATGAACGAAGTGATTAGTAATAACCACAACTATCGGATTGGCCCCCTCAAAGTGGACTCTAAATGCTAATTACTAGCTTATTCTTAAAATTACTATTTGTTAAATTATA